>NZ_CP093384.1:1500000-1800000 GCF_022655055.1 Vagococcus sp. CY52-2
ATCATAAAACTCTTGTATATGATTTTCATAACGTCTTCCTTCAAAATCTTTATTAACTCTATCTGAAGGGTTATCAAAATTTACATTTTTGTATCCCAATGGAAACTTATTATCTAATTCATTTAATTCTTTTTCCTTTTGTAAATATAAATCTGACTCAATATCTCCCTTTTCATAGAATTCATCAATCTCTTTTCTTAACTCGATTGCTTTATTTCCGGGATAATTCACTTGGGGATTTATATATTGCTCAGCACCTCTCAAAGCATTTTTAGTAATAACATAATCTCTCTTGGGTCCAATATTAGGATGCCCATCAGAAAAAACGATTAATACCTTTCTCGCATCTTTTCGACTTGTAGCATTCATTTTGTTTAATGAATGGTTAAGCCCATCAAGTAAAGGTGTTAATCCTCCTGATTTTAATCCATCAATTTTTTGGTTTAGTTCATCAAAATTATTATCATAATCACTAATAGTATCTGTTATAACTTCATATAACATCGTATTATTTACTGTATCATAACCAGGTCCTCTAAATACCGATAATCCTACTCTATCTGTCTTTTTATTTCTCGTGTTAATAAAGTCTTTTAAAACAGCTTTTGTTGTTTCCAAACTACCAGTATCACGCATAGAGCCTGAACCATCGATTAAAATTTCATAATCAATTGGTGTTGGTTCTACAAATTCCTGGCTTTTTTTTGCTTTTAACGTTATTTTCTTTTCCTTATACCATTTTGTTTCTTTGACAACCTCTTCTTGCTTATCATAAGCATCATTAATCGGCTTTTTCTCAGCTAAAACGCTTAATCCACTAAAATAAGGTAACACCATAACTGCCATTAAAAAATGGCTTATTTTCTTTATTTTCATACCTTTATTTCCCTTCCAAACTTATTTCAATTTAAAGAATAACAAATTATTTTTCATTTTTTTCTCATTATTTTTTTTAAAATAAAATTTTTTTGAGAAAAATATAATAACAGGTCTTCTCTTTTTTAAACAAATTAGAATATAATAGATTATAGCTATTTAGGGAAGGGGCGCATTTATGCTGTTAGATAATCATATTGAAAACAGAGTAAAAGATGAGATTTTAATATTTAAAATTTTATTTAATAAGAAATACAATCATATGAATGATTTAATTGAAGTCACTCAATTCTCAAAAGTAAAAATATTAAATACTATAAAAGAACTGGAGCGACTTCTAGATACATACATTTCCATTAATGAAATAAAACCCAATGTTTACTCACTAACTTCATTATGCGATTTATCTTGCCGACAGATACAACATATTATTTATCAACAATCTAATGTTTTACTTGCTTTAAAATTTTTAATTACAAATACTGACCAAACGTTAAATGACTTTATTGATTCCATCTATATTTCAAAAGCAAATGCCTATAGAGTCATTAATTCTTGTAAATCCTTTTTACACTATATTGGACTGGAAACCCATAACTATAAAATAAAAGGTGACGAATACAGAATACGTTATCTTATTTCAACATTAGCTTTTAACTATGGGATACATTGTTACGAGATCACTCCCAAAGATACTTATAAAATACGTCAATTTATTTGCGAGACTAATTCTTCCATTTCTTTCGATTTTCTTGAACATTCACAAGAAGAATATGGTTTTTTCGAACATCTAATTATGCTTTCATGGATTCGATATAACCCTGATTATTCGTTACCTGATAATGAAGAATTTGAAGAATTAAAAACTATTTTTATTTATAAAATGTTACCATCATATCTCGACCAATTATTTGGAGCAAATAACTGGTCAAAGTCTGATTATGATTATATTTTTTTAGTCTACTGTTCCACCAAAAACCCACTTTTTTCAAATCAATGGTCTGAACAAGATAAAATACAAGTTAAAGAAATAGTCTATCGTCAAGATAGGGTTAACTATTTAGTTAATTTAATTGAACACTATTTTGGCTCTGATATTGTCAAATTACCAGATTTTAGAACAGGTGTTTTTTATTTATATAAACGCTATTTATTTAATTTACATCACCTAATAAAAATAAATAATTATGATTGCAATGTTCTAAAGTCTGACCTGGACAAAGAAATATACAATCGATTAGTTCAAGTTAAAATAAACTGTGAAAAGAAACTTAATATTATAGAAGCTGTTTCCTATAGTGAACTAAATTACTTCACTATGTTGTTAACGAATTTACTACGTTTTCTCACACCTACCTTGACGCTAACCATCGTCAGCGAGTCAATTGCTGATCATAAGTTAATGAAACATTTGCTCTATAATAACCTCTCTTTCAATAAATTTATGATAAAAGAATTCCTATTAGGTTCAGAGCCAATCAGTACGCTTAAAAACCACGAAAATAATATCTTAGTGTTTACAAAATCATTCAATTTTCATGAAGAATTAAAAAAAGAAAATGTGATGATACTTCCACTAAATTGTATTGATACTTCATTTTCTTCGTTAACTTCTTTACTAAAAGAAAAAGAAGCTGATAATATTTTTAATTTGATTAACAAAAAAGAAGCTGACAAATCCAATTTTGATTAGTCAGCTTCTTTTTCTATTTCCCAGATAATCTCTTATAAGTTTGTGCCTTTTCAATCGCATCATCTGCTGATTTTTCAAGTAATGTTGCTACTTCTGCTTCATCTTCTAATACATTTTCCAATGCAGAAAAACGAGTTTGATAGTTAAAGAATTCTGTTAGATTATCAAAATTAGCTTTTTTATAATCTATTTTTAGTGGCTCTTTTCCTTTATCCACTAGCTCAGGATTATAACGATAAAGCGGCCAGTAACCTGACTCGACAGCTCGTTTAGTTACTTCAACGGCATGGCTCATTCCACCTTGAATCCCATGATTGATACAAGGAACATATCCAATAATAAGGGATGGACCTGGATAACTTTCTGCTTCAGCAATTGCTTTGATTGCTTGGGTAGGGTTGGCATTAATCGCAATTTGTGCGACATACACCCCACCATATGTCATGGCAATTAATCCTAAATCTTTTTTAGGTGTTCTCTTACCTTCGGATGAGAATTTTGCAATTGCACCAGTTGGCGTTGCTTTTGATGTTTGACCTCCAGTATTAGAGTACACTTCATTGTCCATGATAAAGATATTCACGTCTTCACCACTAGCTAAACAGTGATCAATCCCACCAAAGCCAATATCATAAGCCCAACCATCACCACCAATAATCCATTGGCTAGGTTTGACAAACAAATCTCTTTTACGATAGATATCTTCGAGTAATTCATTGCCATCCATTTCTTCTAATAAAGCTGCTTCTAGTTTTGTTGACCTCTGTCTTGATCCTTTTCCTTCGTCCTTGTGTTCAATCCAATCAACCATCAACTCTCTTAATGAGTCGGTTCCAACTTGCTGTTCAATCGCTTCTTCTAGTAAATGTTGTACGCCATCTCGTTGTGTTTTATTAGCAAGGTACATCCCCAAACCAAACTCAGCATTGTCCTCGAATAACGAATTGCTCCAAGCAGGACCTTGTCCTTCTGCATTGGTTGTATAAGGAGTTGATGGTGCTGATGCACCCCAAATAGAAGAACAACCTGTCGCATTAGCCATCAACATACGATCACCATAAAGTTGCGTTAATAGCTTGATATAAGTTGTTTCACCACAACCAGAACACGCACCTGAAAATTCCATTAAAGGTTGCTCAAATTGAGACCCTTTTATTGATTCTTTTTTCTTCACAGGATTTGCTTTTTGTTTTAGCGTCATAGCAAATGCCCAGTTGATTGCTTCTTCTTTTTGCTCATCATAAGGTTTCATGACTAACGCTTTTTCTTTTGCTGGACACACATCCACACACAATCCACAACCTGTACAATCTTCCAATGACACTTGAATACGATATTTCAAGCCATCTGCACCTTTCATTTCACGTACAATAAATCCTTCAGGTGCTTCTGCCATCTCCTCATCGTCCGCTAAAAATGGACGAATCGCGGCATGTGGACAGATAAACGCACACTCATTACACATCGTACATGCTTCAGGTATCCATTCTGGAACTTCTAACGCAATGCCGCGTTTTTCAAAAGCGGCCGTTCCCATTGGTACACTACCATCTGTCATATTATTATCAATAAGTGTTTTAACACTCAATGAATCACCTTGTTGTGCATTAACAGGTTCTAATATTTCTCTGACATATTTTGGTTTTGTCATATCAACTATTGCTTTGTCTATTTCAATATCTAACCAATTACTAGGTATATCTACTTTTACCAAATCGGAGAGTGTCAAATCTATAGCTGCATGATTTTTATCCACAATTGCTTGCGATTTTTTACCATAACTTGCGACGACTTCTTCTTTTAAATATTTAATGTATTCATCTTTTGGCATAAGTTGATTCAACTCAAAAAACGCTGTCGACATGACTTGATTAATACGTCGACCCAAACCAACTTCTTGTGCTATGGACATCGCATCAATGATATAAAAGTTTGCTTCTTTTTTAGCTAATTCTTTTTTCAAACGTTTTGGCAATAAACGTAACACTCGATCTTTATCCCACGTCGTATTTAAAAGGAATATCCCACCTTTTTTAAGTCCACGCAACAAATCGTATTGATGAATGTATGACCCATTATGACAGCCAATAAAGTCTGCTGTTTCAATTAAATAAGGGGAATTGATTGGTTCTTTTCCAAAACGTAAATAAGAGGTCGTTAACCCACCAGATTTTTTTGAATCATAAGAAAAATACCCTTGTGCATATAGGTCAGTGTGATTTCCAATGATTTTAATGGCTTGTTTATTAGCACCAACTGTTCCGTCAGATCCAAATCCCCAAAATTTTGCTTGGTAAGTATCTTTTGGTGTTAAATCAAGCAATGGTCCCACTGGTAATGACAAATGTGTGACATCATCATTGATACCAACAGTAAAACGATACAATAATTTATCCACCGGTCCACTTAAATGATCAAAAATCGCTTTAATTTGGTTCGGTGGCACATCCTTAGAACCTAATCCATATCGTCCACCAATGACAATTGGTCGATTTTTATGACGATACATCGCACTTTGAATATCTAGTAAAAGTGGCTCGCCATCAGCCCCTGGTTCTTTTGTTCTATCTAAAACAGCAATTCGTTCTACTGTATCTGGAATATTTTTTAAAATATTTTCAGTCGGAAATGGGCGATACAAATGTATATTTAAATGCCCTACTTTACGACCTTGATTATTTAGATAATCAACTGTTTGTCTAACAGTTGGTGCGACTGACCCCATTGAAATGATAATTTCTGTTGCTTCTTCATGACCATAATAAGTACTCAAATCATAATTCGTGCCACGAATTGCATTAATGTCGTTCATGTATTTTTGAACAATTTCTGGTACACGTTCATAATATTGATTAATTGTTTCTCTCTGTTGAAAGTGTATATCAGGATTTTGTGCTGTACCTGAAACACTTGGATGATTTGGATTCATTGCACGTTTTCTAAAAGCATCTAGTGCTTCCTGATTCACCAAATTTCCTAACACGTCATATGGAATCACATCAATTTTTTGAATTTCATGACTTGTTCTAAACCCATCAAAGAAATTCATAAATGGTAAACTTGCTTCGATGGAAGCTAAGTGAGCTACCGCAGATAAATCCATCACTTCTTGAACAGAGCTCTCAGCTAACATACAGAAACCAGTTTGTCTGGCTGCCATGACATCTCCATGATCCCCAAAAATACTTAACGCGTTCGTTGTAACTGCTCGAGAGGCCACATGAAACACTGTCGGCAACAACTCGCCAGCTATTTTATACATATTAGGTATCATTAACAATAATCCTTGAGATGCTGTATACGTTGAGGTTAATGTGCCAGCTTTTAGCGATCCATGTACCGCTCCTGCTGCTCCAGCTTCTGATTGCATGTTTACTACTTTAACTGGTTTACCAAAAATATTTTTACGATGTTTCACTGACCAATTTTCTACCACTTCTGCCATTGTAGAACTTGGTGTTATCGGATAAACTGCCACTAATTCAGTAAATGCATAAGATACATAAGCCGCAGCTGTGTTGCCATCCATGGTAATTTTTTCTGTCATTGTCGTTACATCCTTTTCTATGCTAAAAATAAAAGCAAGGTGTGACCCTTGCTCCTGACTACTCCACTTTACTAACTAATTGGTCAACAAATGCTTGAAGACGTTCTGTATCTTCTCCGTCTGCTTCATTTTCAATCTCAACCATCTCAGCACCTTCTGTGGCACCAGTCTTTTTAAATTGTTCCACAAAATCTCGTGCTGACTGGCAGAAATATTCCCCGTATTCTGTATCACCTGATCCAACAACGCCGAATAATTTGTCTTCTAAATCTTCCTCTTCTAAATCAGCAAAGAAGTCTTCTATCTCAAATGGTAATTCACCATCTCCATATGTATAAGTGGCTACAATACAAATATCTGCATCTTCAAAAAAGTCTGGATCAACATCTGTACACTCTTCACGTTCCACTTCTAAACCTGCATCTATAAACTGATCTTCTATAATTTCAGAAATACCTTCTGTATTTCCTGTCATACTTGCATATACGATTTTTACTAAAGCCATTATTCTCCCTCACTTAACATTATCTTAATTATTTCACAAACCTTGTCTCCTAAATTTTACCATAGATAAGACATTTTATGAATATTCTAAACCTAAAATTAATGAAAATACTTAGCAATTTGTTACTTTTTTCATAAAAAAATGAAGCATGTCGAGCATACTTCATTTTGACTACTTATTTTATTTAATCCATATAACTTTCAATGGCTTTCCACGCTTTATCTTTTCCTTCTTTTGTTTCAGAAGAAAAGATAATAAAGTCATCTAATGGATCAAAATTCAATTTTTTCTTAATCATTGATTCATGCTTGTTCCATTTTCCACGAGGAATTTTATCGCATTTTGTTGCAACAACAATGACTGGTATATTGTAATACTTCAAGAATTCATACATTTGAATATCTTCAGTCGAAGGAGCATGGCGCATATCAACAAGTGACACAACAGCTTTTAATTGCTCTCTTTCAGTCAGATACGTTTCAATCATTTGTCCCCATTTTGCACGCTCAGTTTTAGATACTTTGGCATAACCATATCCTGGTACGTCAACAAAATGTAAACTATCTTCAATAATGTAAAAATTTAGGGTTTGTGTTTTTCCAGGTTTCCCTGATGTCCTGGCTAAATTTTTACGATTAACTAGTGTATTAATAAAGGATGACTTTCCAACATTCGAACGTCCTGCTAATGCTATTTCTGGTAAATTTGTTTTAGGGTATTGCTCTGGTTGTACCGCACTAATCACGATATCTGCATGATTTACATTCATGTGTTTACTCCTCTTGTAATAAGCCTAACACTGTTTCCACAATGTTGTCATAAGATGATAACGCCACATCTGGTTTTATCATTTCTTGTGTTAGTCTTTTATTATTTTTGTTTAACCAAACGATTTGCCATCCAGCCTTTTTAGCCCCGATGACATCATTTTCATATGAATCTCCAACATATAAAAACTGACTATTATCAGGATAAATGGTTTCGACTACTTTAAATGCCGATACATCTGGTTTACTATAGCCAATACTTTCTGAAATATGATGGGTGTCTTCACTAATCCATTTCGACACTCCTAATTGCTCGATTTTTAACTGTTGATGTTCTGTCGGTCCGTTAGTCAAAAGTCCTGTTAGCACTTTTTTTTCATCTAAGATAGTAAGTAATCGTACCATCTCTGGATGAAGAACAAGTTGATTTTGTTCATAGAAATAACAATCTTGAAACGCCTGACACACTCCTTTAGATTCCTCTATCCCTAAATCATTTAATGCCGCTTGAATACGATAGACCCGCATATCTTTTAGCGACAATGCGCCTGATACTGTATCAGGAAAAGCTAAATCACTATGATAACGAAATAATTGGTATAACGTTCGTAAAGAAATCTCACTTAGCCACTTTTTTTCACCAAAATTCTTAATCATAGCCAATTCAAACGGACTAAATTGGTCATATAACGTATCATCCACATCAAACACCACAACAGTCATTCATTCCATCTCCAATCAATTCTCACTTCATTATATAAAAAAAATGGCTGTTATGCCATTTTTATTTGAAACAAATGAGTTAACCAATTCCTACCAAGAAATATAATAACTTATCAGCATAAGTCGTTTCTTTAATATCCCTTGAAAGCACAGTATTTAATAACGTCATATTATCAGTAATTACTCCATCTACTCCATAAAAAATCATACGATTAATGGTATCTGTATCGTTTAATGTCCACACATAAACTTTCTTCTCTTGATTATGCATAGACTGAACCAAGTTTTTTGTAAGTGTTGTGTATTCAACCGAATAAAAATCCATCTTTCCTTCAGGAGGGCCAGCTAATGTGAAAGGCATAATATATCCCACATATAAATCGGGTTTTTTTTCTTTTAATTCTTTTACCACATCAAAAGACAATGACTGAATTTCATGCCCTTCTTCTTTTATCGTATCGTAATATTTTTTTATAAACCGCTCGACCATATCAGGGCTATCTTGTTTTGTTGCTTTGATTTCAATCAATAATTTTTGGTTTAGCTCCTTAGCTCGTTTTAAATAGTCATCAAAAGATACCAAATGTGCTTGTTTGCCATTTTCTTTGGCTGTCATATGTTGTAATTCTTCTCGTGTAAATTCATTTGGACGACCTTTTTGTTTAACTAACTGATTTAGTTTAAAATCATGCATCACAATAAATTCCTTATCTTTTGTCTCTTGCACATCCATTTCAACAAAATTAGGCCGTGTTTTCTTACTTGTCATCTCCAATGCCTCTATTGAGTTTTGTACATGGTTCCCATTATCAACTCCTCGATGTGAGATTGTTAACGGTCGATGAATACTTGGCTGGGTTAAAAATAAATAATTGTATGATAAGACACTGATGATTAACCAGATTCCACCAAGTGTAACGATTATTTTTTGTGGCCAGGTTACTTGTTTAAACGTTGTTTTATTAATCAATGGAAACATATCATTGGTATTTGGTAGATAACCTGATTTATCTAAATATGAAATCGTAATAAAGAAAATTCCAATCGTCGTTAAAACTAAATTAAATACCCAATTAAATTGAAGGAGTGTTAATAATACAATTGCCACATAAAAACTAGATGATTGATAATAAGTATCTACCACCTCTTGTATTCCTATTAGCAATCCATTGACCACCACAGCTATTATGGCGATTGTACCCATTACCGAAATAAATTGAATGATAATCGTTTTTAAATGTTTTTTGGTTAAATACCAACTTGTTTGGCTAGCCTTTTTAAAAGTGTAGTCCTTAAAAATCATTAACGGTAATGTAAACATCAAACGAATGGCTATTGCTATTAAACTTACATAAGCTAAAATAAATAGTATAATAAAAATAACACGATTCTCAAAAATAAAATCAACAATAAAAATTGGTATTTTAAATTTTGATAATAGGTCCGAATTAAATCTTATTGCTCCTATTGAGCCTAATAAAATAAAATAACACAAAAAAAATAAAAAATTACTAATTTTTAATTTTTTCATCTGGAAAATAGTTTCCTTAGCTAATTGCCTCAAAGATATTGCTACTTTATGTTTTACAAAGTACATCGTCAGTAGTAAAAACGTATACTCAAAATATATTGTAAACACTAATAAAAATAACATCATAATCATTAAAAAAAGCACAATTGGATGATGAAAAAGAATTAATCCCACAGTATCATAAGACAAATAAGGGATATCTCCCATTTTTAAAATAAAACGAGTTAATGTAACCATAAAAGGTGCCATGATAAATAATATGATAACGTTGGCCAATATAACACTTTTAGATGAACTTACCCCATCTTTTATGAATTCAAGTGACCTTTTTATACTATTCTTCACTTTGTACATTATATCACCTCACTCTTAATATTATATACTAAAACATGTCATAAAGGGGATAAATAATTTATTTATTCTGTGTCATTTTTGTTATATCACCTTCTTGTTCATTTATATATCATTAAATAATAAACATTCTTTACAATACTATTTTTCAAGACGTCTGACTTGGCGAAAAGAATTCATTTCAGATAAAATTTTGATAACAATAAAGTTGAATGATTGAAAAGGAGTTTTTGAATGAAACATTTTAATGCACCAATACTTGACTGGAACTACGTTAATCAACATGACTGGTGTTGTGAACACTCAATGTCGCAATCACCTATTGATATAGATACAAGTACCTTGGAACCAATGATGGATATGGGGAAGTTACAACTAACCTATTCTCGTACAGTGGATGCTATTTTTGATACTGGCTCAGCTATTCAAGGATTAGCTACAGGAACAGCTAATATTAACAATCGTTTTTTCAACCTACAACAATTCCATTTTCATACTCATAGCGAACATAAAATTGATGGTAAACTATCTGATGCTGAACTTCATTTTGTTCATGAGGCACAAAATGGTCGTTTAGCTGTTTTAGGTGTATTCTTAATTGAAGGTGCTCATAATGAGACACTTCAAACATTACTAGATGCTGTGAACACAAATAAATCCATTCACAATGTGTATCTGTATGACTTATTACCTAAAATTTCTGATTATTATCACTATCTAGGCTCTTTAACAACACCTCCACTTACTGAAAATGTCGAATGGTATCTCTTTAGAGAAACTGTGGAAATTTCTGCCAAACAAATTCAAACTTTAAAACATTTCCATGCTAATAATGCTCGTCATACCCAACCATTAAATGGACGAAAAGTCTTATTTAAATCATTCAATAAAAACTCCTAATGGCTAGATACCATTAGGAGTTTTCTATGATAATATGTTAATAATCTTCATATTTCGTTTAACAAGTTCCGCATAAAAGAAATTCCCACCATTTTGATATAATTTACCACCATTATGAAATAATGCAATCGGTTCATAATAATGATATGTTGCACCTGTTGCATTTCCTAACATAGGTGCTAACACCTCTTTAGAATAAGTTTGAGCTAATTCTAAAGAATTTTTCTCACCATGAGTGACTACATAATCCACATAGCTTGTACCAAAATTATACGCTTGAACTCCTGTCCAAATATCACACCCATTATCAAGTGCATACTTGATTGCCTCTGCTAAATGTGTCACACCACTTGTGATACTCTCTTTTTCTGTTGTTATTTTATTTTGTTCACCATACTTACTTTCACTACTCTGCATAACGTCTACACTGTTGCCTTTTGTTTCCGTAAATATAATGGCTAATACAAGGTCTTCATATTGATCCATATTTTCTTCTTCTAGAACAGTCTTCACTAAAGGTTCCCATTTTAATGTTTGGGTAACATGTTTTTTTAACTGCCAAACATACCAACTACATGCAATCAAAAATACTAATGTCAAAAATAAAATACACCGTTTTATTATTTTTTTACTCACTCATGCATTGCTCCTTATAATCAAGGTAGCATTATTTTGTCATATTATGTTTTAATAATCAAGTCATAGTTAAACTGTTTAGTCTTATTTTAACAATTACATAATATCATTTAATAACAATAATTTATTTTATTGAAATATCTCATCTGTATCAGGCTCATATGTAAATCTTGTGCTATTTTTTCGGTAAAACTAATACTCTTGTACTTAGTTTAGGTGCTTTTTCTATATCATGGGTAATCATAAAAATACTTTGATGTTTTTCTTTCCACAGACATCGCAATAAGCCTTGCCTATTTCATCTTGTAATCGCATCTAATACAACTAAAGGGTTCATTTAACATCGCTCTAGCGCTATATAAACATTGTTTCATGCCGCCAGATAGTTCATAGTTTCTAATCCTATCAATCCAACCTGAGTAATCAATGTAGTGACTTTTTGTTTTATTTCCTCAGCTGACAATTTTTGCTATTCAGACCCATAAGCTATACTTTGTTCCACTGAAATTCAAGGATACTCCCACATCCACGCGATTCTTTTTAGACTCTCTAAAAATACAAAAAACTCCACTTACTGTTTAGGTAAATGGAGTGTTTGTTTATTTATATTGTTCTGTCTGCCATTCTTTACTAAAGAATAATTCTGGATTCATTTTATAATCAGGCTTTTTATTAGACTTCAGAAACTCTTGTAAATGAGTATCCATTTCTAACCATCCACGCCAACCAATGTGAATCGTGTCTTCCATGAAGAATTTTTCACCACGTTTATCAGTAAAATCGACAACATTATTAAAGCCTTGTGACGTTAATTGATAATTAATTTTTTTAGAAAAATCATCTAACATCTCAGTTGATAAGCCTGTATAATCAGACCACAACTTATTCACCGGTGGAATAACAAACATGGCATCAATATTATTTTTATCAAGCAATTCTAAGAAAGCCTCAAAATCTGCATATTCTGGTGAAGAGATATAGTTAAATTTCTTTTGAGAATCCTTTAACCTCCCTTTCATCGGCATAATTCTATTTGAGTAAAATCCATTTGAAATTTCAAATGGGTTATTATTCGTTTTCTCTTGTCCAATTTTATAAGCTAATGCATCAAGCTCATTAAAATTATATTGATTTGGTAAATATGTTGCTTGTTTATCAATTCGTTTATTCTTAGAAACAATTCCAATTTGACCAAATAGTAAATCTTCATTTCGAAGTCGTTTATATTTATAATAAGCTTTTCTTCTATCAGCTTTTGATAGTTCTTCGCCATTTTTTAATTTTAACAACATTTTCTTTAACTGAGTATCAGATTTTACACTTTCAAATTCAAGTAACCGACCAGCAATATATTGATCAGTTTGATCAGTTTCATCTAAATCTACTAACCATTCATACGTTTCAATCGGTGAATAAAAAAGTGAGTACATGGGATCTGATACACCTTTTTTAACAAACCATTGTGGAGAAATAATAAATACAACTTTTTTATTTTCTAATGGTTTTTTAACAGAATTTAACATAAAAAAGTGCGTTAAAGATTGCGTTCCTGGCGCTCCTAAGAGGAACGGTTCATAAGATCTATCATATTTTTTTGCCATTACAGATGGATGAAAAGGATTCACACGACTTAATTCAGATGAACCAAAGAATGGTAAATACTTTCCAGATTCCATTGCTTCTCTTTTTATTTCAGATCCTTTTAATACATTAACAGACATAGACGATGCAGCTTCATGTACTTTCTTTTCTGAAGGTTCCTTAATAAATTCTAGTGGCGAATACAATAAAACTACTATGAACAAAGCTGCTAAAGCGAATGGTCCAACAGCGAAAAATATTTTTTTCTTTAGTGTCATGATTGTAAAGCTTCAACCTGTGCAATAATTTGTTCAGGAGTCGCCCACTCGCTTCTTTCATATTCTGAAACAGGAACAGTTATACCTAATTGACCATCAATTTCTACTAACAATTGAACAGTAGCCATTGAATCTAAAATACCTTCTTCATATAAATCAACAGTCATTTGATCTGAAAAATCACTTCCTGTTAAATCTTCTAAAATACTTAAAACTGTCTCTTTTACGTTCATTTTTACCCATCTCCTATACTAAAATAAAGTGCTTAATTAATGTATCTAAAAATCCTGAGAATATCAAGAAACTAAAACATACTGCATTAAATGTAATAAAAATTGCTAAAGCATGAGTCCAACGATTACTTGGCAATGTGTCTTTATGTTTCTTTTTATATCTCAACCAAGCATCATTAATACAAATTAATAAAGCATGGTAAATACCATATACAATATAATACCAGGTTAATCCATGCCATAACCCCATTAACAGGAACAGGCCGAAATACCCAACGTTTGAAGCCACAACACGACTCTTAAATATTTTTTTCTTTAATAACGTAAACATCAATCTCATGTAAACATAATCTCTAAACCAAAATGATAAAGTGATGTGCCATCTATTCCAAAATTCTTTGATGTTGGGACTAATAAATGGTTTATTAAAGTTCATGGGTGTTTCATAACCAAGTAAATAACTTGTCCCTACTGCAAACAAACTATAACCAGCAAAATCAAAAAATAAATAAAAACTATACACATACATATACCCAATTGTTCCAAGAACAGGAGCCGTTCCACCTAGTGCAACTCCTTGAACAGTTGGTAATAATTGACTACCTAAAACATATCCTATAATAAATTTATATAATAAACCTAAGAATATATAATGAATGCCTTTTTGTAACAACTCTACATATTTTTCTTTATCTGGCGGATTTAAATAATCTTTTAAAAATCGACGATAACGATCAATTGGACCAGATGAAATAGTTGGAAAGAAAATTAAAAATTGAATATAATATTTAATATTAAATTCCTTTAATATCCCGTCACGTATTTCCATCACGACTTGAACAGATTTAAAGGTTAAATAAGAATAACCTAGAAAAGCTAAAATCGACTGAGAACCAAAAAATGGTGAAAGCTTAATGATAATCATAGGCAATAGATTTAGCAAAACTGCTAAGTAAAAAATACTACTTTTATTATCTTTTTGTCTGTATTTAAAGTATATAGCCGTTAATAGTGTTTGCCAAATCATGTAGGCAATTAAAGCCAATCCCTGTTTTGAATTTGGGCCACCAAAACTAATCCATAAAAAGAAAATAGTTAAAAAATTTTGATACCACATCATTCTTTTACCATTTAAGGATAAAAGAATCGATGGAATAAATAATACACCTAATATAATAAAATAAAAAGGTTTTTCATAAGGAGTCAAGTATGGGATCAACTGTGCTAGCTGACTCATTAACTATTCACCTCATTTATTAACTTTTTACGATCTATTTTTCCGTTTTGTGTCATTGGAAGACTTTCAACAAAGACAAAACGATGTGGCACCATATAATCCATTACTGTTTTATTTAAGTCCTCTTTTAATTTTTGAATCAAGCTTTTTTCATCTGCTTTTTCAACAGGTGTTTCCAACACCACATAAGCTAATAATTGTTGTACCTTACCAGACTTATTATATTTTGGAACAGAACATGCCGAACGAATTTCTGGCAGAGTGATTAAATGGTGATCAATATCACCTAATTCCATCCTATAACCATTTAACTTAATTTGAAAATCCATTCTTCCTTTATAAAATAACAAATCGTCTTTGATTAAACCTGCATCTCCGGTTCGATAGGAAGGTACCCCTTCAAATTCAAAGAACACCTCTTTTGTTTTTTCAGAATTATTAAAATAACCTATAGATACACTTGGACCAGAAATAACAATTTCACCAATTTCACCACTAGGTAATTTTTCACCCTGATCATTCAAAATATGAATTGTTGTATCACTTTTAACTTTTCCAAGTGGTACTCGTTCATAGTTATCTAAAACATCTTGCGTGATGATAATATTAGTAATAGCAACAGTTGTTTCTGTTGGACCATATGTATTATAAATTTTAGCATTAGGGAAACGGTCTAACAATTTTTGAGCAGTATTTTTTGGTAATTCTTCGCCACAAAATTCAAAATTTTCTAATGTTGGTAAATGTTCAGAATCAAATTCTGGATTCAATAATACCATTTCAATTAATGAAGGAGTTGATACCCAGACATTCAAGGCCATTTCTGGAATTGATTTGAATAATAATGGAAAATTCTCAATCATCGTTTTCGGCATTGGAATAAGAGTTCCAGCTGATAATAAAGCAGGATACAAATCCATTACTGATAAATCAAATGAAAATGGTGCTTGACATAAAAAACGTTGATTTTTTTTCAAACAAAAATCACTCAACATCCAATTGGTAAAACTAATTAAATTATTATAAGTGATTTGCACCCCTTTTGGCTTTCCAGTTGTTCCAGATGTAAAAATAATATAATACACATCATTTTCACACACCACTTGTTTTGCTAAATATTCTTTTTCATCATTCATCAAAGAAATAACTGTTTGTCTATCATAAACTTCTTTTGTATCTAATGGCCAATCAGACAAAGATAAAACACAAGAAGCATTTGCTTCTTCAACAATCATCGATACTCGTTCTTTAGGTGTGTGATCATCAACAGGCACGTATGAATGACCCGATTTAGTACAAGCTAAAAAAGAAATAACCATTAAAGCCTCTTGCCCACCGTAGACAATAATAGGCGTTTTCACTGGGTACCTTTCTTCTAAAAATCCAGCGAGAGAATCTGATAATTTATCTAACTCTTTATAAGTGTATCGACGATTATTTTCTTCAAAAAAGATGGTTTCTTCACTATTTAATGAAATATCTTTAATTTTTTCTAAAATTTTATTTAACATTATTTACTAGCTCCTTTTTAAAATTGATTATATATGAAAGAGCCCCCACCAACATGGCTATATTGATACAAATAAATTAATACAAGTATTATGGCTGCATAAAAAAGTGTTTTTCCAACAAAACTCATCCATCTTTTTGTATTTTCTGGCACTTCAATTTTTTTTAATTCCATACATAGCACTCCTTTACTTTCAACTCATTTTACAATCATTTAAGTTAAATTATATCAAGCATATGATTGAATTTATAATAGGTCTTGAGACCTATTTTTTATAAATCTTTGACTAGTTTAGTGTAAATACTATTGTCAACAATAATAGTCAAATATTAAAAAACCTCATATATGAGTTTATCATATTTCTACTATATTTTATAATATTTTGTGTGATTTCATTCTTTATTCTCACTTTATTATTATTAACATGTCTATTATAACAAAAAAAGGAGATAACATAATTAAATGTACCCCCCTCTCTCGTTAATATTTAAATTAATACAAAAAGCACGGCAACGTCCTACTCTCACAAAGGGAAACCCTTCACTACCCTCGGCGCTAAGAAGCTTAACTTCTGTGTTCGGCATGGTTACAGGTGTATCCTTCTTGCCATCGTCACCGCACTTATATGCTTTTTATTGAGTGATGATTCACTCAAAACTGGATGTTAAGTTAGTATCAATATAATTGTCCACCGCTATCTTGGTTAAGTCCTCGACCGATTAGTACTAGTCCGCTCCATACATCACTGTACTTCCACTTCTAGCCTATCTACCTGATCATCTTTCAGGGGTCTTACTTCCTTAAAGGAATGGGAAATCTCATCTTGAGGGGGGCTTCACGCTTAGATGCTTTCAGCGTTTATCCCGTCCATACATAGCTACCCAGCAATGCCCTTGGCAGAACAACTGGTACACCAGAGGTATGTCCATCCCGGTCCTCTCGTACTAAGGACAGCTCCTCTCAAATTTCCAACGCCCGCGACGGATAGGGACCGAACTGTCTCACGACGTTCTGAACCCAGCTCGCGTGCCGCTTTAATGGGCGAACAGCCCAACCCTTGGGACCGACTACAGCCCCAGGATGCGACGAGCCGACATCGAGGTGCCAAACCTCCCCGTCGATGTGAACTCTTGGGGGAGATAAGCCTGTTATCCCCAGGGTAGCTTTTATCCGTTGAGCGATGGCCCTTCCATGCGGAACCACCGGATCACTAAGCCCGACTTTCGTCCCTGCTCGAGTTGTAACTCTCGCAGTCAAGCTCCCTTCTGCCTTTGCACTCTACGAATGATTTCCAACCATTCTGAGGGAACCTTTGGGCGCCTCCGTTACCTTTTGGGAGGCGACCGCCCCAGTCAAACTGTCCATCTGACACTGTCTCCCACCACGATAAGTGGTGCGGGTTAGAATGGTCATAACACAAGGGTAGTATCCCACCAGCGCCTCCATCGAAACTAGCGTTCCGATTTCTACGGCTCCTACCTATCCTGTACATGTGTTACAAACATTCAATATCAAACTACAGTAAAGCTCCATGGGGTCTTTCCGTCCTGTCGCGGGTAACCTGCATCTTCACAGGTACTAAAATTTCACCGAGTCTCTCGTTGAGACAGTGCCCAAATCGTTACGCCTTTCGTGCGGGTCGGAACTTACCCGACAAGGAATTTCGCTACCTTAGGACCGTTATAGTTACGGCCGCCGTTTACTGGGGCTTCAATTTTGAGCTTCGCTATTGCTAACCCATCCTCTTAACCTTCCAGCACCGGGCAGGCGTCAGCCCCTATACGTCATCTTTCGATTTTGCAGAGACCTGTGTTTTTGATAAACAGTCGCTTGGGCCTATTCACTGCGGCTGAACTTGCGTTCAGCACCCCTTCTCCCGAAGTTACGGGGTCATTTTGCCGAGTTCCTTAACGAGAGTTCTCTCGCTCACCTTAGGATTCTCTCCTCGACTACCTGTGTCGGTTTGCGGTACGGGTCATTTGTTTCTAACTAGAAGCTTTTCTTGACAGTGTGACATTGAGACTTCGGTACTCTATTTCCCTACTCATCACAACTTGTTCTTAAAGATAAAAGCATTTGACTCTTATCAAAACTTGTTGCTTGAACGTGCACTTCCAGTCGCACGATCTCATAGCCTCCTGTGTCCCTCCATTGTTCAAACAAAACAAACGAGTACAGGAATCTCAACCTGTTGTCCATCGCCTACGCCTATCGGCCTCAGCTTAGGTCCCGACTAACCCTGGGAGGACGAGCCTTCCCCAGGAAACCTTAGTCATTCGGTGGACAGGATTCTCACCTGTCTTTCGCTACTCATACCGGCATTCTCACTTCTAAGCGCTCCACCAGTCCTTACGATCCAGCTTCAACGCCCTTAGAACGCTCTCCTACCATAGAACCAAAGGTTCTATCCACAGCTTCGGTAACATGTTTAGCCCCGGTACATTTTCGGCGCAAGGGCACTCGACTAGTGAGCTATTACGCACTCTTTAAATGGTGGCTGCTTCTGAGCCAACATCCTAGTTGTTTGTGCACCCTCACATCCTTTTCCACTTAACATGTATTTTGGGACCTTAGCTGGTGGTCTGGGCTGTTTCCCTTTCGACAATGGATCTTATCACTCACTGTCTGACTCCCGGATATAAATGAATGGCATTCGGAGTTTATCTGAATTCGGTAACCCAAGACGGGCCCCTAGTCCAAACAGTGCTCTACCTCCATCATTCTCAAATCCGAGGCTAGCCCTAAAGCTATTTCGGAGAGAACCAGCTATCTCCAAGTTCGTTTGGAATTTCTCCGCTACCCACACCTCATCCCCGCACTTTTCAACGTACGTGGGTTCGGTCCTCCAGTGCGTTTTACCACACCTTCAACCTGGACATGGGTAGGTCACATGGTTTCGGGTCTACGACAACATACTCATTCGCCCTATTCAGACTCGCTTTCGCTACGGCTCCGCTTCTTCAGCTTAACCTCGCATGCTATCGTAACTCGCCGGTTCATTCTGCAAAAGGCACGCTATCACCCATTAACGGGCTCTAACTTCTTGTAAGCACACGGTTTCAGGTTCTATTTCACTCCCCTTCCGGGGTGCTTTTCACCTTTCCCTCACGGTACTGGTTCACTATCGGTCACTAGAGAGTATTTAGCCTTGGGAGATGGTCCTCCCGGATTCCGACGGAATTTCTCGTGTTCCGCCGTACTCAGGATACTCATAGGTGTGTTGTCAATTTCATCTACGGGGCTTTTACCCGCTATGGCTGACCTTTCCAGATCGATTCGACTATCCACAACAGCTACCACAATTGAGTCCTACAACCCCAATAAGCAAGCTTATTGGTTTGGGCTGTTTCCGTTTCGCTCGCCGCTACTAAGGAAATCGATTTTTCTTTCTCTTCCTACAGGTACTTAGATGTTTCAGTTCTCTGCGTCTACCTTCTAATAGCTATGTATTCACTACTAGATAATATCCTATAAAAGATACTGGGTTCCCCCATTCGGAAATCTCCGGATCATAGCTTACTTACAGCTCCCCGAAGCATATCGGTGTTAGTCCCGTCCTTCATCGGCTTCTAGTGCCAAGGCATCCACCGTGTGCCCTTATTCACTTAACCTTTTCTAACCTTACGGTTAGCTTTTTTTCATTAACTATTAACTAGCGATAGATAATAGTTAATACATTTCACAGTTCTTTAAAAGAAACTGTTCAACGCGGTGTTCTCGGTTTATGTTGATGTCTAACTTCAACTATCCAGTTTTCAATGAACAATCTGTTTGAGAGTAGACCTCTCAAAACTGAACAAAGTAAAACGTAATGTGTTTTCCGTAATTATCCTTAGAAAGGAGGTGATCCAGCCGCACCTTCCGATACGGCTACCTTGTTACGACTTCACCCCAATCATCTATCCCACCTTAGGCGGCTGGCTCCAAAAGGTTACCTCACCGACTTTGGGTGTTACAAACTCTCGTGGTGTGACGGGCGGTGTGTACAAGGCCCGGGAACGTATTCACCGTGGCATGCTGATCCACGATTACTAGCGATTCCGGCTTCATGTAGGCGAGTTGCAGCCTACAATCCGAACTGAGAACAGCTTTAAGAGATTAGCTAAACCTCGCGGTCTCGCAACTCATTGTACTGTCCATTGTAGCACGTGTGTAGCCCAGGTCATAAGGGGCATGATGATTTGACGTCATCCCCACCTTCCTCCGGTTTGTCACCGGCAGTCTCGCTAGAGTGCCCAACTAAATGATGGCAACTAACAATAAGGGTTGCGCTCGTTGCGGGACTTAACCCAACATCTCACGACACGAGCTGACGACAACCATGCACCACCTGTCACTTTGTCCCCGAAGGGAAAGCTCTATCTCTAGAGTGGTCAAAGGATGTCAAGACCTGGTAAGGTTCTTCGCGTTGCTTCGAATTAAACCACATGCTCCACCGCTTGTGCGGGCCCCCGTCAATTCCTTTGAGTTTCAGCCTTGCGGCCGTACTCCCCAGGCGGAGTGCTTAATGCGTTAACTGCAGCACTGAAGGGCGGAAACCCTCCAACACTTAGCACTCATCGTTTACGGCGTGGACTACCAGGGTATCTAATCCTGTTTGCTCCCCACGCTTTCGAGCCTCAGCGTCAGTTACAGACCAGAGAGTCGCCTTCGCCACTGGTGTTCCTCCATATATCTACGCATTTCACCGCTACACATGGAATTCCACTCTCCTCTTCTGCACTCAAGTCCTCCAGTTTCCAATGACCTTCCTCGGTTGAGCCGAGGGCTTTCACATCAGACTTAAAAGACCGCCTGCGCTCGCTTTACGCCCAATAAATCCGGACAACGCTTGCCACCTACGTATTACCGCGGCTGCTGGCACGTAGTTAGCCGTGGCTTTCTGGTTAGATACCGTCAAGGTGATAACAGTTACTCTATCACTTGTTCTTCTCTAACAACAGAGTTTTACGATCCGAAAACCTTCTTCACTCACGCGGCGTTGCTCGGTCAGACTTTCGTCCATTGCCGAAGATTCCCTACTGCTGCCTCCCGTAGGAGTCTGGGCCGTGTCTCAGTCCCAGTGTGGCCGATCACCCTCTCAGGTCGGCTATGCATCATGGTCTTGGTAGGCCGTTACCCCACCAACTAACTAATGCACCGCGGGCCCATCCACCAGTGACACCGAAGCGTCTTTCATACTTTCGCCATGCGGCAAAAGCAATTATGCGGTATTAGCACCTGTTTCCAAGTGTTATCCCCCTCTGGTGGGCAGGTTGCCCACGTGTTACTCACCCGTCCGCCACTCACTTCTTTTCGGTGGAGCAAGCTCCGGTGAAAAGAAGTGCGTTCGACTTGCATGTATTAGGCACGCCGCCAGCGTTCGTCCTGAGCCAGGATCAAACTCTCAATAAAAAGTTGATAACATCTTGCGATGTTTAGCTCATTTGTTTTAAAACTTGCTAGCGAATTGTATTCACTAAATATGGTTTGTTTCTACATAGTAGAAACGCCCTACACATTTGGTTCGTCTTACTTTGTTCAGTTTTCAAAGGTCTAAACTTTGTTGTCGTAACAACTTTTATATCATAACAAGTTTATAATAACTTGTCAACAGTTTTTTGAATTTTTTAAATTTTCTGAAAATTCGTTCGCTAGAATAAAAATCCTATTAGCTAAATGTTAAAAGTTGTACTTTTTAAAAGCTGTGTCTCAAGGACATTTACTAATATAACAATTATGTCACAATTCGTCAACAGTTTTTTTTATTTTTTTCAATATTACTTATTTATTTATCCTTTTTTAATGAATAAAGGTAATTCTATTACTTCATAAACAGACTTTTCTAAAGATGTGATTGTTACTCCTACTAGTCTAATACCACTATTTATCCAATTTAATTCTTCCCACAATTGATTAACATAAAAATAAATTTCTTCCGTTTGACAAATATATTTATTTAATGTCATCCTTCTTGTAACTGTTTCATAAGAATTAGTTCTTACCTTTAGAACGATTGTTTTTCCTTTTAATTCATTTTTCAATAGTTTTTGACTAACTTCTTCTGACAATTCTCTTAAATGATTTAGTACATCCAATTCTTGGATAAGTATTTTTCCAAAAGTTCTTTCTCTACCTATTGATTTTCTCTCTCGATTATTTTCTACTGGATCATTATGGATTCCTCTAACTTTACGATATAAGCTATATCCTTTTTTACCAAACCAATCGATTAACGTCAATTCGGGTATGTCATATAAATCTTTTCCTGTGTATATGCCCATTTCATGCATGAATGGAATTGTCTTCTTTCCAATACCATAAAATTTTTCAATTGGTAACTCAAACAAAAACTTTTGTGCCTCTTTCGGTAGTATAACGGTTAATCCTTTAGGTTTATCGTAATCTGACGCAATTTTAGCTAAAAATTTATTATAGCTGACTCCTGCAGAACTAGTTAGTTCGACTTTCTCATAAATTTTAGATTGAATAAGTCGGGCTATTTTTATTGCACTTTTAATATCTTGTTTATTAAGCGTTACGTCAAGGTAAGCCTCATCAAGAGAAAGAGGTTCAACTACATCAGTGTACTCTCTAAAAACTTCATGAATTTGTTTAGAAACTTCAGCATAATATTCCCGATTTCCTGAAACAAACACGGCATGTGGACATAGTTCATATGCTTTTTTTGCGCTCATAGCTGAATGAATACCGTATTTTCTTGCTTCATAATTCGCTGTAGTGACAACTCCGCGTCCATTTGTATCATTAGGGTGTTTGGCAATGACTAACGGCTTACCTTTTAGACTAGGATTATCTCTTTCTTCTATAGAAGCATAAAAAGCATCCATATCAATATGAATAATTTTCCGAGATAAATCATTGATTAACGGAAACCTTAACCCATTTGACATAAACTAACCTCCAAAAAAAGAATATACGTTCGTATCAATTATACCACGAAGACACAAAAAAACCACCAAAGCCGTCGCTCTAGTGGAAATGAAGGTTGTAAATGATTCTATTTTACTTATAAATAGAATTCAAAAACCAATTCGGGATAATTGGTATGCCATTCATCATACGACTTATGCATTAAATTCATCTGACTTTAAGGTATCAATATAATAAAAAAAGAATGAGAATCATCTCATTCTTTAAAAACTTGTCCAAATTTCATCTTCTTCCATTACTTCTTCTTCTAAAAATTTTCCTTTAGATAAATCATCATAGAACGCTGCTTTCGTCGCATTAATATATGGATTAATCCATAATAATCCTATTCCCATTGTTAGCATTCCCACAAAATACCACCCAATAAAACTAATATCTAACCAAAATAATCGACCTTTATGCCCATCCATTAATTCACGACTTTCAGTTATAAAACTTGTAGCGCCCATACTCCTTGTATCACGAGATGAAGATAAATCTTTATAAATAAAGTTTGCTTGTGAATAAGAATATCCTTTTACAATACCTGGAATAATAAATAATAAAGTCCACAAGTATTGGAAAACATATGTCAAAATATTAATCAATAATACTGGAACAAAATCATTTCCATTAAATAATCTAAACGATTCTTTAAACGACATATCTTGTGATTTTCCACGCCTTATGACATCTAAAAAAGTAAATGAAATACCAATTGTTAAAAATGTTATAACAAAACTAAATATAGGTCCTGCTAATGGAGCAGATCCTACTGAAGCAATTGCCGCTACTACGTCTGAAGCAGGTGATTCATCATCGAAGTCTTCCTCCCATGTATATTCATGTTGAATACTATCATAGTCGTCTCCCGCTATTTTTGAATAATTTGATTGATCACTTGCCGTCGTGACAATAAATAATCCAAACACCACTATTATTATAGTAAGAAAAAACATTGAAATCATTTGAATGATTGATGGTACCAAATTCAACATTACTGCTTCTTTCCATCGTCCTCTGAGTGATTCTTTTGCTTGCATTTTAAGTTCTTTAGAGGATTTATACATACATATCACATCCCTCTCCTTTTATTGACACTTATTTTATCATTTTTTTTTTCAAATGAATAACATTTATATCATATCAATAATGTCTCCACTATTTAATAGAATCAATTTAGAAGATGTCACGTTTCTTTGATAAATTTCTTCTAACGCTAATTGATAAAGTGTTAATTGACCAACATAACGTTGTTTTAATTTTTCTAATTCTTCAATACTAGCATCTTTAGGCACATAATCTGTTTTAAAATCATATAAAATAAGCTCTGAGTCTGTTAAGACAAATCCATCAATAATCCCATGAATCAATACAGTATCCTCTTCTTTAGTCACATAATCTTGATACAGCTCTTTAGCTGGTAATAGTAAGGAAAAGGGTTGTTCTCTTCTAGTAAATTCATGGTGTGCTAATAGATATTCGCCAAATGTTGTATCAAAAAACGACTTTATTCTATTGATAGGTAATATAGCTGCTAATTTTTCTGTAAAAACACCATTTTGTATCATTGTCTCTATTTGTGCCTCTATATCTTGTTCTGTTGGCTTTTTATCAAGAGGTAGCAATTGCATCAATAAATGTACTGCTGAACCAATATCTGTCGATTTAATTTGGATATCACCTTCCATAAATTTAGGCTTAGCACTATCACTCAATACTTCCCTATGTGCTTTTATTTGTTTCTCTTTTGAGAAATTAAGTGTTGGTACATCCTTCATATCAGGTTCTTCAAATAATCGTTTAACCTCAGAAACAGACTGATAACTTGCCGTCATAGTGGCATCTTTTTCAGGATAAGAAAAATTTAAGCGATCTACTACTTCTTTTAGTAATTTAACATTTGGTTTCACATCAGATATTTTTAACCCTTCTTCTTGCCCTCCTTGAACCATATGTCTAGCTAGAATATCCTTTTCTTGATAAAAATGAATTGAAAACTGACCTGGATGTTTCTTTAGTCCTGGTAAAACAGCCACATCACTCGTTGGAAAATAAGTTTCAAAGTCTGGATGCCTTACTAAAGACATGCCTATCCAGTCCATCAAACTTGATGTTGACTGTCTACTTGCGGTCGGTAACACTATATGCTCAGTACTGGTTGAAGTTGCCCATTTCTTATAAGCATCATCTTTACTTTTATAGGAACCGACTAAGTAGAGCTTTTCTTCTGCACGAGTTAGCGCCACATATAATTTACGCATCTCTTCAGCCAAAAGTTTTTGTTTTTTATATTCTCTAATCACATTGAAAGGAAAAGTATCATATTCTAATCGTTTTTCAATGTCTTTGTATTTGATTCCCATACCAAGTTCTTCATCGAAAACAAATTTTCGTTGTCTAACATCCATAAGATTGAATTGTTTTGACATATCTAATAAAAATACAACAGGAAATTCTAAGCCTTTACTAGCATGAATGGTCATCACTCTAACCGCATCTGCTTCTTCATTAATGTTAGAGGCTTCCGCTAAATCTTTATTTTTTTGCTGCATTTTTTCGATAAACCGAATAAATTGAAATAGCCCCTTAAAACTCATCTCTTCATAACTCGATGCACGATGATACAACGCATGAAGATTTGCTTTTCGTTGCAGACCAGATGGAAGTCCTGCTACATAATCAATTAAGTCGGTATCTTTATATATTTGCCAAATCAATTCAACTAATCGTTTTCTTCTAGCCAACTCACGCCAATAATTAAACTGTTGATTAAACGTCTCGATAATTTGATATAACTGACTGGATTTATCCCCGTCTATTAAAAATTTCTGCAAGGCGTCATAATAATAGCCTGTCATGTCATAGCTTTTTAATAGAACCATATCATTTTCACCAATCCCAACAATCGGCGAGCGTAAAATAGCCGCTAACGGAATATCTTGATAAGGGTTGTCGATTAGTTGTAGTAAAGAAATCATGATTCTAATCTCAGTTGCTTGAAAATAATTTTGTGTATCATTCACCATTAAAGGGATATCATACTCTTTAAAAATATCTAAGATATCTAAGTTATTTTTTTTCGTTGGTGTTAACAATACAATATCTTTATAGGTGATTGAACGCATTTTTTCTTCTTTTTTATCAAACAACTCAAATTTCTTATCAATTAATTCTCGAATTTTTAACGCAACAAGTCGTAACTCACCTTCTGTTTTTCCATCTAGTCTAAATTCTAATGACTCCTGATTTTTTTCTTCTGATGTGGTTTGATAAATTAATAACTCTGTATCATAATCCTTACTTTCAGGAAATGACTTATTTCCAACAATTAATTCAGCACTCGTATCATAATCTAATTGCCCTAATTCTTTATCCATTAATTGTGTAAAGACAAGGTTCGTAAAATCTAAGACATTACTTCTTGAACGAAAATTTTCTGCTAGGATAATGCGACGACCATCT
This sequence comes from Vagococcus sp. CY52-2, assembly GCF_022655055.1. Lineage (NCBI taxonomy): Bacteria > Bacillati > Bacillota > Bacilli > Lactobacillales > Enterococcaceae > Vagococcus > Vagococcus changpingensis. The sequence continues at coordinate 1,526,746 of NZ_CP093384.1, forward strand.
TCTTCTGTCGCAAATTGTTCATATTTTTCAATAAACAAAGTAGGATCAGCTAAACGGAACCCATAAATTGATTGTTTAACGTCCCCTACCATAAATAGATTACCATTATGTTTTTCAGGACGACGTAGCCAATACAAAATCGTTTCTTGTAGTCTATTAATATCTTGATACTCGTCTACCAAAATTTCATTGAATTTATGACGATAATAGGTAGAGGCTTCAGATTCTACCCATTGATCTTCAACTTGTTTTCTTAAAATTGCCAACGTCAAATGTTCTAAATCGTTAAAATCAAGTACATGACGAGATTCTTTTTCTTTAGAAAATCGGTTAATAAATCGCTTGGTCACACTAATTAGCTCTTCAACCACTGACTGTGATTTTTCTAATATCTCTAACATCTCTTCAGGACTTTGTTTGAAATACTGACTTCTTAACTTTCCAATACTTTCTTTTACACCATCTCGTACCAATTTTATTTCCTGGTATTCTTCTTGAACTTCTTCTGATGCTGTTTTTTTAGACGGCGCTTTAATACGCTTAAATGGTGTGCTTATCAAATAATCATAAAAGTCATCAAGTCTATCTTCGGTAATTAAAAATAATAATGTATCAATTAATTGTTTATCGTCACTGACTGTTTCTAGTGTTTTCTTTAGTTCTTCATCACTTTGACAACGATTCACTAACTCATCTATCGTTACTTGAGCTAACAGTAATTGATTTAATACATCTGGTTTCATGTATTGTTGATAGAGTGGCGAGTTGACTAAGCTGTCTGTTATTTGATAATTTTCAAGCAAACTATCTAACCAATTTTCCGGTTCAGAATTCGCTTGAGCAAATAAGTGTATCGAAAAAATGAGTTCCATCAACCCATTATCATTACGGTCGTTAGAAAAATTTTCAGTTAATTGATAAAACGCTTCTCTTTCTTCACCATATAGTTCTTCTCTTAGCTCATCCCAGACATCTTCCTTTAATAGTAAATTTTCTGTTTCATCAGTCAATAAACGAAAAACAGGATCGATATGAATAAGATAATAGTATCTTTGAATGACACGTAAACAAAAAGCATGAAGTGTGCTGATGGTAGCTGTTGGAAGTAGTCCCAGTTGTTTTACCAAATGCTCTTTTTGTGCGGTATCAACTTCTTCTGTAATAGCTGTTTGAATGGCTACTTTAATTCGTTGTTTCATCTCTTTTGCAGCGGCTTCTGTATAAGTCACAATCAATAATTCATCGACATTAACGCCCGACTTAATTTTTTGAATCACTCGCTCAACTAATACCGTTGTTTTACCAGAACCAGCAGAGGCAGAAATCAATAAATTATCCCCAGAGTCATACACTGCTTGCCATTGTTTATCTGTAAAATGGCTATTTTCTGGTTTTACTGGAATATCTATGTTACTCATTTGTCTCCTCCTTTGATTCAGGTTGCAGTTTTTCCATAATCGTTTCTTTTTTCAAGGACTCAATTCGGTGATAATTATTTTCTGGTAACATCACGTCAAATTGACATACACTTTTATATGGACAAAAACCACAAGCTAATCGTTTTTGTTCTTTATAGACTGGATTTAACTCCGTGCTACCTTCATAAATTTTTTCTCCAGCTTGTTTGAAATTATCACGATTATGAGCAACTAAATGAGATAATTCATCTGATGTGATAAATCGTGATGATTTCATTTTTCCACTTTTTAACTGCTCGTATGGGTAAACTAGCGATTTTACCTGAGGGTCAATAGTTTTATCTAATTTTTCTAAAATCACATCATCTTCTACTAACAACCCATCATATTGATACTCTTTTAGTAGTTGTTCATCTAGCGTATCTAATGAGAATTTTTCGTTAACATTGATAACTGGATTTTTAATATGCATGTATAGTGCTCCAGCTGGTTTAGCTGTTTTTCCAACTAACTCTACTGCATTACTTAAGGCAACATCTAAGTACGTAATCATTTGCATGGCTAATCCATAATAAGCATCAACAAAATCAAAATTATGCTTACTCGATTTGTAGTCAATCACGCTTAAATACACATCATCTTCAATAACTAATTTATCCAAGCGATCAATTTTACCTCGTACTTTTACTTTTTTATTATTGTTTAAAACAATTTCTAAACTATTTAATCCAGCTTGTTTTAACGACTCACCAAACAAGACTTCTGTTTGGATAGGGGTCATATTACTTCGTTTAGCTTGATTTTTTAGCGATAAGCACACTCTTTGAATGGTTTTTTCTAACTGATACGACACATATTTCATTCGATTGGTTGTGGACAAAATAGTAAATCGTTTATCTCCTAGTATTTCCTGTAACACCGTTTGAGCAAGTTTCTTCACTTCATCATCTGAAATCTCTGTTAGTTGGATTTTCTGTTTAATTAGTTCCTTAAAGAATAAATCCAAGGCGTCATGATAAAATTCTCCTGCTGCTGCGGGGGATAACTCAAACTGCTCTCTTTCTTGAATACCAAGTCCATAACGTAAAAAGTACTTATACTGACATTGATAGAAATTTTCAATTTTTGAAACAGACGCATAAATTGTTTCGCCATATAATGTATCAACGGATTGATTGTTTAAGGTTTCGGGAATATTTTTATGCGATAAACTCATAAACAAACGATTTGTTTCAACAGGTAATTGTTTACGAACACGTTTTTCTAGTTGTAAAAATAGCCAAGGAACACTTTCTTTCTTTTCGTCATACTCTCTATAAGTACTCACCAAATCACTGAGTAATAGTTTGTCTGTCGAAATTGAATTTAATACCTGTTCATCTGCTGTTAAAATGGCGTCATGATGAATAATAGGAATAGCAAAATATCGACTTAACTGTTCAATGTATGGTGATAGTTTAACATCTTTGACTTGGTCACGATTTTTAGGTGCACTAAGAATAATTTTGTCTGTGGCTGACAGTAACGCCAAATAAAAGATAAATGGTTCATTAGCCATTGATTCAGTTAAACTATTATTTAAAAAACTGTCTGATCTTAATAATTGAGAAAACACATCTCGTTCTTCATTACTTAATAGTGTTTTATTATCAATTTTTTTAGGTAACACTTGATCTGTTGCCCCAAAAATAAACGTCACACGATATTTTTTTGCTCGAACCCTGTCTAATGATGTTACCACTACTTCATCAATTGAAGCCGGGACTTTACTATAGCTAACGCCTTCTAAACCACTAAGTAAAATGTCCTTAAAAATCTCAAATTCAAAAGTATCATCACCTAATACATCATAATATTCATCTAATAAATCCATCAATGCTCGCCATGTTTGCTCATGATTTTTTGCTTCAGTTAAATGTCCCCTTTCAATTTCTTGTTGTTGCATTGCTTGAAGCTGTTTATCGACACCAATTTCTAGTAAAAATTGATAGAACGTTACAATAGCTTCTTTATTAGTAGTAGATTGTTTTAATTTCTCAAAGAACTTAGGTAAATGGGTCGCAATCAATCGTCTGATATCATTAGATTGTTCTTGAATAACTTGTTGATTATCCAAAGTATCATCATCTGTATTATATTGATAGGCCACATACACCCAATCTTCTTTTTTAATCCAGTCACTTCCACTATATCCATAAGCAAGCACCACATTTTCTGTATAGTCTGTTGCTTGTCTAAATACACTCATTTTTTCAGACCACGTTTCCAAATCGTCTGTCAAATTAGTATCTGGAAAGCATAATTCTGTCCTTAAAAAGCGCATCACATCTCGGTATTGATAAAATGATTCATCTATTTTAAATAATGAGCGCAACCATTCGACTAAAGGGTGATTTGCCATATCTTCTTCTTCATTAATATAATAAGGTATCGCCATATCATCAAACACTGCCATAATTTCTGAAGCATATGTTTCAATATCTCGACTAATTAAGGCAATCTCTTCATAACGATAACCTTCTGTTGCTACTAATTCTCTAATTTTTGTCCCAATAGCTTTTACTTCTTGATACGTATCTGTACAAGTCCAAAGTGATAACACATTCAAAACGGTCGATTTTTCTACCTTATTTGGCACTAACTCTTGTAAATTTTGCCACCCATGTGCTAATTCACTCATTGATGTCTGACTTTTTGAGTGACATTTAATATCAAATAATACTTTCACTTGATTGTCTCTAGCGACATCATATAATTCTTGATACATTTTTGACGTATTAAAAAACAATTGATAACTATCTAAAGAAGTTTCTTTTGGTGCCTCATCAAGAACTAAATTTATTTTTATTTCACCAGACACTTTCATTAGTACTTCTATTAGTTGTTTTTCTACTGCTGTAAAATTAGTAAATCCTGACACAATAAATTGAACATGAGATAAATCTTTCTCACTCAAATACTCAGCTAATTCTGTTAATAATTCTTTATCAGCAATATGATGAGTGATTAACATCTCTTGATACGTTTGATAAATTAACTGTATATCGATTAATTTTGTGACATAATCTTCTTGACTGGTCTTTTCAGTTGTTGCAATATCTTCCACAACTTCTTGTAAATCAGATGGCGAAACATTTCCTTGTTGTAACTCATCAAATAAATCAAGCAATTGTTGGATAAAACCTGGTCTATCGACTTCACGCTTAAATAACACCAAGTTATCTTTACAACTTATTAAACTTTTTCTTATCAGCATAAACTTTCCAGAATCACTTAGTCTCGTTGCTTGATAACTTTTAGTTTGTTGCATGTAATACCAAGCCAATCTAGAAAAACTAAAGACTTGTAATCTCATACTTGCCATATACTTCTGTTTGCTAAATTTAGGTAACGTATGCATTTTTTTCAATACATTTATTTCCGTTTCAAATTTAACGTGATTAGGCACAAGATAAAACACCTCATGATGCATCGACTTTTCTAACCAGTCTATCGACATACCTAATAAATCTTCTAACACTTCTTTGTCTGCTGTATTTAATATAAATTGAAGACTCAAACATACCACCTCAATCCCTTTATTTATCTTCCTTATTTTAACATATCTCACACATCAAAACTCTCTCATGACTTTTTTAAATTTCATAAAATTTTCATTCACTTTTTTGCTATTTATGATATATTGCTAATATTGAAATGGAGGTTTTATTATCGACGAGAAAAAACAATATGGTCTTGGCACAGCAATTGCCATGATTATTGGTATTTGTGTAGGATCTGGAATATTTTTCAAAGTTGGAAATATTTTAGCTTTTACTGGTGGAAACATATTTTTAGGTGTATTGGTATTTATTATTGGAGCTCTTTGTATTATTTTTGGAAGTTTATCACTCACAAATCTAGCACAGCGTACTACTAAAAATGGTGGAATGGTTGCCTATTTTGAAGAATTTTTTTCAGAGTCTACAGCAAGTGCCTTTGGTTGGTATCAGACATTTTTATATTTTCCTACCATTGGTGTCGTGGTATCATGGGCAGCTGGAACTTACACTACTATGCTACTAAATTTACCTCAAACGATGACTTATCAAATGGGAATTGGTTTTGGATATATGTTATTTTTTTATTGCTTGAATATCTTATCAAGTCAATTTGCTGGGTGGTTTCAAATTATTTCCACAATTACTAAACTAATTCCTTTACTTGGTATTGGGCTTATCGCATTGTTTTGGTCAAAAGAAACACCTGTCGTTCCACCAACTGTTCCATTAGTTGAACCAACAAATGTTGGTCTTGGATGGTTAGCAGCACTTGCTCCTATGGCTTTTTCCTATGATGGATGGCCTATTGCTTTATCCATCTCACATGAAGTCAAAGGTGGTAGTCAAACGATGAAAAAAGCCTTATGTTTTGGTCCGATTATCGTTCTAGTTGTCTATCTATCCTATTTTCTAGGTCTCACACATATTCTAGGTCCCGAATATATCTTATCTATGGGTGAAGGGGCTGTTATGAAAATTGGTGACATGCTATTTGGCAATATTGGTCAAAAAATTATTTTATTATTCATCCTTGTAGCATTATTTGGGGTAATAAATGGGGTTACTTTGGGACATATCCGCATGCCATATGCTTTAGCAACAAAAAATATGTTACCAAATAGTCAAAAAATAGTAGATAATTATCATCAAAAAAAATTAGGTAGTCAGTCTGCTATTATTGCCTTATTGACTTCTTGCGGTTGGTTTATTATTCACTACATCACACAATACTTCCAGTTAATGGGATTGGGTGACATTGGTGAAATTGCGATTGTGTTTGGTTATTTGTGGTACATCGCACTTTATTTTAAAGTCATTAAACTTTATTTAGACAAAGACATTAAAGAAACCTTTACGGGACTTATTTCACCTATTTTAGCAATCCTTGGGGGATTAATTATTTTATTTGGTGGATTTTATAATAATCCAGTCTTTGAATTTTTATTTTGTTTATTTGGTTATATCATCTTTAGAAAAAATCAATCCAACAATATGATATAACAGTAAAAAAGAAACGATTTTTTTCGTTTCTTTTTTTATACCCTCTTTTTATTTCTCAATCAAAATGTTATGATATATCATATAAAAATAAAATAAAAATGATATATCAAAGGAGAGTTTAAATGTTACTTTCAAACATCGATACACGTCACGGGACAGCTAATCAACATAGCTACTCTAATGGGAATACCTTACCTTATACCGGTGTGCCATTTGCAATGAATTACTTCTGCCCGCAAACCGCACATCAAAATGGGAGTTGGTGGTTTCATCCAAGAGATCATACTTTCCAAGGCATTCGTTTAACCCATCAACCAAGTCCGTGGATGGGGGACTTTTCTCATTTATTACTTTTACCTGTATCAGGAGCTATAAATTCCACTGATTTATTTTTTAACCAAGGATCTTATCGACCTGAAGAAGCAACTTTTCAACCACATTATCTATCGATTTATTCTGAAAGGCATCGTATCTTAACAGAATTGACAGCGCATACTTATGGTGCACATATAAGATTTACCTTTAACCGAAAAGATATGACGGCCGGAATGCTTTTTACCGCTCCTGGTATTAAATCACTCACCATTAAAAACAATCATTTAACTGGCTATATTTCTAATATAGCTGGTTGTGAAGATAAAAAGTTAAAAATGTATATCGACCTTTCTTTTTCTACAAACATTGAGTCTTTAAAATACCATGAACATAATCACATGATTGATTTAGGAACTCACTACAAAGGAGAAGAAGAAACACTTTATCTGTCATTTGACAAATTAGCTTCTGATGGAGTGCTTGATGTACAACTTGCGACATCATTTATTAGTCAAGAACAAGCGACACTCAATCTAGAACGCGAATTACCTCATACTTTTGAGGAACATAAAAATCTAGCTGCAGATAAATGGCTAAATTATCTCAATCGAATTGAAGTGAGCGACAAAAGTAAGGATAAAATTTCACTATTTTATCAAATGATGTACCGTTGTTTTTTATTCCCACAAACGTGGTACGAATTAGACAAAGACAACCAACCAATTCACTATGACACGTTAAGTAAAACCATTAAATCAGGTTATTATTATACTAATAATGGTTTTTGGGATACTTGTCGTTCGCTTTTCCCTCTGTATTCACTTATCGCAACAGAAGAATATGAAAAAATGTTGGCAGGTTTCTATAACGCGTACAAAAATAGTGGCTATTTACCCAAATGGCTCTCTCCTGATGAAAGAGGTTTAATGCCTGGCACATTGATTGATGCTGTCATCGCTGACGCTGCAGTAAAACATATTGCCACAGACAAGATGCCTGATTTCCTTGAAGCCATGTTAAAAAGTGCCACAACCGTTAGTGGAAAGGATAATTATGGTCGATCTGGTACACTTGACTATCTAACTTATGGCTATGTACCAAATCACTATCACGAAAGCGTCAACCACACTCAAGATTATGCTTATAGTGATTTTTGTATTTCACAAGTGGCTGAGTTGTTAGATGATAAAGACTTGGCAAAAAAATATGCTAAACAATCACTTAATTATCGAAACTTAATTGACTTTGACTATGGTATCTTACGTTCAAAAGATAAAGATGGACAACCAAGAACACCTTTTAATCCTTACGCTTGGGGACGTGATTATGCTGAAGGAAGTGCTTATCAAAATAGTTTTGCTGCATATCATGACTTTGGTGGATTGATTCAATCACTTGGTGGAAAAGATCGATTTAAAGAAATCATCACGGATTTGTGCAATACTTACCCTATTTTTGATGTTGATGGCTACGGGTTTGAAATTCATGAAATGAGTGAGATGGCAGCCATTGATTTTGGACAAATTGCCATTTCTAACCAACCTAGTTTCCATCTGCCATTTTTATTTAACTATATTGCAGAACTACCAACTACCCAACACATTGTAAAAGAATTACTATCAAAAGCCTTTAAATTAGGATTTGATGGCTATCCAGGAGATGAAGATAACGGTAGCATGAGTGCTTGGTTTGTCTTGAACAGTTTAGGGTTTTATCCTGTGACTCCAGGTAGTGGTGAATATGTCATAGGTATTCCTATTGTTGATAAAGCGGTGATTCATTTATCAAATGGCAATGACTTAACCATTCAGACAAACAATAATGTCCCACAATATCACTATTCAAAAAATATCTTGAGAAATAATCAGCCTTACAACCACCTCTTCTTTACACATAATGATTTAATGACAGGTGGAAACATAGAGTTTGACTTATGCTTAGTTCCACCAGTTAAACACTACACAGAAACTGATTTACCTTTCTCATTAACATAAAAAATCTAGCGGAACTATTCTCCGCTAGATTTTTTTAGATAGGTTTCATAATAAATAATAGGTATCTGACTTCCCACACGATGTTTTTTAGTCATTAACTCCTGATACAGAGTATGTGCTTTTTTATTATTTTTTGATATCATTGCTTGCCATAACTGGTCTTCTAACATCACTCTTTCAAACCAAGGCTTAATCTCTATCAAAAAGTTAGGATTGTTCATTTTTTTCAGTGTTTCAACCGCTTGACTTAATTCTTTCAAAATATCTGTCAAGGCATCAATATCTTGTTGCTTTACTAACTGCTGCCACTCTACTGGTATGCTTGGTTCAAGATGTCTGTTGGTAAAATGTTTTGATAAAATATCTAATGCTCGACCATTCTCTTTTGTTTGACCATACTCCTGTAATACTTGATGCCACATCGCTAAATCATTTGCTCGATCTGTTTGCCACATATATTTTGCACTATGTCCAACTGTTATTTTAGATAGTTCCCACTGGGCCATTGGATTGAGTACAATTCCTAATACATTATACTGATTATCTGATAACTGTTTACTTCGATTGCTATACTGACTTAAAAAAATTAATTCATTATCTTGTTCAAAATCATTAACTGGTACATTATCCCAAATAATCATCTGACGTTGATAAATATCAGACATTTTTTTTATATCTTCAGTCGTAATATGTCGAGATAGTGTTGTCGGTCCTGTCCAAAATAGTGGAATATCTTGATGTAACAATCTTGTCAATTCTTCTAAATAAGGGGAATCATAGTGATTATCATATTCTGTTGGACACGCAGCAAATTTAACATAAGGGATCTCTTCTACTAAATAATCATAAACAACGTTCATCAAATACGCATGCGCTTGAGCACTTGTTTTAAATTTTTTCTTCACATCATCACTTAATTCATAAGCAATATCATCCATTAATAACCCAAAATGTGTCACACCTAATTGCACCATTTGTTTCAATTTATGTTTTAACACGGATAAATCTGTGTTATCTAAATAATTCAAGTCATTTCCTGGGCTTATCATATACCAAAAGTCAATGCGATTAGCTGTTGATAGATTTAATAACTCTCTAAACTCATCTAGTTTCTCTTTGGAATATAACTCTCGCCAAAGTTTTCGTTGATACTCATCATCTTTTGGGGCATACATATAAGTGTTCATTCTCTTTGAAGATAAAAAAGTAAGACAATCTTTTCTCATCTCATGTGACCACGGAATACCATAAAACCCTTCGATTACTCCCCTCACTTCAAATGACGGAGTATGTGTCACTTTTACTATCGGTAGAAATAATTGACTTTTATTTTTAACAATCAATCTTTGTAATAATTCGATAGCAAAACGGCAACCGTTCATCGTGCGACTGTCAATCAAAATTGTCTTATCTTCCGTGATAGATAACATAAAGCCATCATTTGATAAGTTTCTGTTAAATCGATGCTTTACTTGAAATTCTCCGTGTTCTTTCTCCCATAAAATAAATGGATGAGCTAAATTGAACTGGTCAAAACAATTGTCTAAACTTTCAAATCGAAAAAACGTTCCTGAAAAAGTCATTGATATATTTTTATCTTCTACTACATGATATTGTTTTGTAAACACCACATCATCATATTCAGCTAATACTTTCAACGTTTGGTCTATCATCATATGGTCATCTCTTTTCTACTATTCTTTTATGTACTTTGTCTTGGAATAATGGAAACAGGAATCACATTAACTAATGAGTCAACTGGCTCTCCGTTTAACTGTTTTAATAACAGCTCTCCAGCGACTTCCCCCATACGATAGAAATCTTGTGCAATAGTTGTCAAAGGTGGATCAACTAATTGTGTGGCTTGAATATTATCAAACCCAATAATACCAATTTCATCTCCAATATCCATGCCTTGTTGTTTTAAATACGTCATTAATCTAATAGCAACAATATCATTTTCACAGACTAAACCAACAGATTCTTTTTTGTTATAACAAATAACGTCATAGACTGACTTAAAGAACTGGTCCATAGTTTGTAAAGGGGTTTTCACAATATGTTGAGGTATTAAAGAGGCCTCATAAACTGCTGATAAATAGCCCATGTAACGATCACGAACAGATGAACTTTCTGTTAGACCCGTCCCACTAACAAAAATAACCTCATCATAGCCTTTACTGATTAACTCTTTTGTTGCAAGAGAGCCACCAGATTCATTATCTGCCACAACGCAAGGGTAATGAATTTTTTCGATTTGTTTATCTAATAAAACAACTGGTAGCTGTTGCATCTGACATTGGTATAAAAAATCAATGCTTTCTTGCATATTAATTGGGTAATAAACCACTCCCGCATAGTCACTTGATAAATACAGAGCATCCTCAGTCTGTAACCAATCATGAGATTGCATGTGTAAACGATAATCTGATGCGTTAAGTGAGGCAAGTATTCCTTCTGCATAATTTCCTAACCCCTCGTTTTGAGCAAACGGCATAACAAACAGTAAGGTATTATTTTTTTCTTGCTGTGCTACTTCTTGACGTTTTTTGACAAAACTTCCTTTTCCTCGTACTCGATAAATTAGTCCTTCTGTTTCAAGTTCCATTAGTGCTCGCTTAGACGTAATCCGACTAACATCATATTTTTCAGATAATTCTAATTCTGTTGGTACTTGCGTTTCTTCTTGGTACACGCCAGTTAGTATATCTTTTTTTAATTCTTGATATATTTTTTTATATAATGGCTGCTTTGGCATCTCTTCCCCACTCCTGACTCCTTATTTTCATTGTACATCATACCATATATATCAAAATAAAAAATATGATGAAGCACTAGACACTTATAATGATATATCATATAATAAGAATTGTAAATAAAAGATATATCATTAGGAGGGCTATTATGGCTTATACTGAAATACCACAATCTATTCAACACTTTATGGAACAAATGACACAAAAATGCCACGAAGCAAATCAACCTAGATGGGCAGAAAACTTCAATGCTGGATTTGCTAACACATTGTTAACGACTGTTCGTCGCTATGATGATGGAACTACGTTTCTTTTAACAGGTGATATTCCTGCTATGTGGTTAAGAGACTCAACAGCTCAATTTCGTCCCTACCTAGTCATTGCTAAAGAAGATGACGACATTCGTTCGCTTATTACTGGTCTAGTTAAACGACAATTTAAATACATTAACATGGATCCTTATGCCAATGCTTTTAATGAAACCCCTAACAATAAAGGACATCAAACCGATCATACTGAGATGACTCCTTGGATTTGGGAGAGAAAATATGAAATTGATTCATTATGTTATCCTGTCCAATTAGCTTATCTTTTATATAAACAAACAGGCGAAACCTCTCAGTTTAATGAAGAATTCCATGAAGGCGTAAAAAAAATACTATCCGTATGGGAAACAGAACAACATCATGACCAATCTCCTTATTGTTTTGAAAGAGACACAACACGATTGGAGGATACGTTAACTCATGACGGAAAAGGCACACCTGTTGACTATACTGGGATGACATGGTCTGGTTTTAGACCAAGCGATGATGCGTGTCAATATGGTTATCTTGTCCCATCAAATATGTTTGCTGTGGTGGTTTTAGGCTATATTGTTGAACTCTATTCAACTTTATTTACAGACAATGCTGTACTAGAACAAGCAAATAAACTAAAAAAAGAAATCGATGATGGGATTAAAGAGCATGCTATTGTAGAAAATAATGATGGCGAGAATATCTTTGCTTATGAAGTAGACGGAAAAGGACATTATTCTATTATGGATGATTCCAATGTGCCGAGTTTAATGGCCGCTCCTTACCTTGGCTATCTAGATAAAAACGATCCACTCTATCTTTCAACTAGAAAAACGTTACTAAGTAAAGAAAATCCTTATTTTTATGAGGGTGAATTTGCTAAAGGGATTGGCAGTTCGCACACACCAGAAAACTATGTTTGGCCGATTGCTTTAGCTATAGAAGGTCTAACAACAGATGATAAACAAGAAAAAGAACGGATTTTAAATTTACTCGTTGATTGCGATGGTGGCACACACTTGATGCACGAAGGATTTGACGTTAATAATCCAAATCACTTTACCCGAGAATGGTTTTCTTGGGCGAATATGATGTTTTGCGAACTCGTTATGGATTACTTTGATATCACCATTGAGGCACATTACAACTAAACAAGGGAGATTCTGACATGAAAAATAAAAAAGTGTATATCATATCTCATAGTCATTGGGATAGAGAATGGTACTTACCTTACGAGCAACATCATATGAGACTGATTCGTTTGATGGATGATTTATTAGAAATTTTTGAAACCAATCCAGATTTCAATAGTTTTCACTTGGATGGCCAAACGATTATTTTAGATGACTACCTACAAGTACGTCCTGAAAAAAAAGAAGCGGTAGAACGTGCCATTAAAAACGGAAAATTACGGATTGGTCCATTTTATATTTTACAAGACGATTTTCTTATTAGCAGTGAAGCCAATACACGTAATACGCTGATTGGTCTAGAAGAAAGTAAAAAATGGGGAAAGCCTGTCATGTTGGGTTACTTCCCTGATACCTTTGGAAACATGGGACAAACACCTCAAATGATGAAAGAAGCAGGGATTAAAGCGGCTGCCTTTGGACGTGGTGTCAAGCCAACTGGATTCAACAACGCTGTGATCAATGACGAAAAATACGCATCTCAATTTTCTGAAATGTGGTGGGAAGGACCTGATAGCACTAAAATATTTGGCTTATTATTTGCCAACTGGTACAGTAACGGCAATGAAATTCCAACAACGAAAAAAGAAGCAATTGAATTTTGGGAGAAAAAATTGGCAGACGCTAATCAATATGCTTCAACGGATCATCTTTTAATGATGAATGGTGTGGATCATCAACCCGTTCAAAAAGATGTGACACAAGCCATCGCTTTAGCTAACGAAATCTATCCAGATATTGAGTTTATTCATAGTAATTTTGATGATTATTTAACTGCTGTCATGTCTGATTTACCTGACAACTTGAGTACCGTGACTGGGGAATTAACGTCTCAAGAAACGGATGGTTGGTACACGTTAGCTAATACAGCTTCTGCTAGAATTTATATCAAACAAAAAAATACTGAAGTCCAACGACAATTAGAAAATATCACAGAACCATTGGCAACTATGGCCTATGACATGACAAAATCTTATCCACACGATGAGCTTCGTTATGCTTGGAAAACCTTAATGCAAAATCACCCACACGATAGTATTTGTGGATGCAGTGTGGATGAGGTTCATCGTGAAATGATGTCACGTTTTGATAAGGCTCTAGAAGTTGGTAAATACTTAGCAGATGAGGCTACTTTGGCTTTAACAAGCAATATTGACACAAGTAACTTACCAACAAATAGTAAACCGTTTGTTGTTTTTAATACAGCTGGTGTCGAAAAAAATGAAGTTATTGAAACAACGATTGAATGGATGCGTCGCCCATTTTCTCAAGGGAAGCCGAATGAGTTATATGATGAATTAAAACAAATCGCCGATACATTAAATGAATTTCATGTAGTAGATAGTGATGGAACTATTATTCCAAGTGAATTAGTGACTGTGGATGTCTCTTTTGATTACGATTTACCAACTGATCGTTTTAGAATTCCTTATATGGCAATATTTGTAACAATCAGATTATCTCTTGCGTCATTCAATGAAATGAGTTGGCAGTCATTTGCCTTAGTCGAAGGGGCATCCCAAGCTAAGGATAAGACTTTGTTTGATAAAAACACTCAAACGATTGAAAATGATTATATTAAAGTGGCTATACAAAATAATGGACTGATTGATATAACCAATAAAGAAACCAACATCACTTACCCAAGTGGATTAATATTTGAAAATGTAGGAGATGTTGGAAATGAATATATTTTTAAACAGCCAGAAAATGATACTCCTTTATATGCACATGATTTTCCTACAACAATTAACGTCGTAACAGATACACCATTAGTATGTGAAGTGTTGATTGAACAGCAAATGATGATTCCACTTTCAGCGGAAGACTTATTACAAGAGGAAATGAAAGCTGTCATTGAAATGCGGGATAGACAAGCACAACGCAGCAAAGATTTAGGCACACTTACTCTTAAAACAACTTTAAGGGTAGAAAAGAATAATCGTCAAATTAAATGTCACACTGAATTTGATAATCAAATGCGAGACCATCGCTTACGCGTTCTTTTCCCGACTGATTTAACCACAGAAACTCATGTTGCCGAAAGTATTTTTGAAGTAGTTGAAAGACCAAATACTGTACAAAATAAACATTGGGAGAACCCAACAAATCCACAACATCAACACTCGTTTGTAGCGTTAAGAGATGAAAAAAATGGTATCACCATATCAAATTACGGTTTAAATGAGTATGAAATTCTAACTAACAATACTATTGCTGTGACATTGCTACGTGCTGTTGGTGAATTAGGGGATTGGGGATATTTCCCAACGCCAGAAGCTCAGTGTCTTGGCAAACAATCGGTTGATTTTGCCATAGAAGTCACAACTGAAAACACATTATTTGATTCTTACAAACGTGCTCAAAGTTTGCAAATCCCAACAACAGTCAAACAAACAATACATCACACAGGCGTGTTAGCTCCTAATTATCAATTCTTATCCATTGATGGTAAACAGTTTGCATTGACTGCTCTTAAAAGACAAGAGTTTGGAGAAGATATTATTACAAGAGGATTTAACTTATCCAATCAAACCTCTTCTACTCTTAATCTAGAAATAAATGAGTACACACCATTTGAAGCCAATATGATTGAAGAATTTAAAGAAAATACGTCGGTCTCTACTATTATGGAACCTGCGAAAATCCAAACATTACGTTGGAAAAAGAAATAAAAAATAACACTCTATTTAGTCAGATGATTAAATAGAGTGTTATTCGTTATTTCATTAATCCTTCATGAATGGTATCTAAATTCCATTTCAACATATCATAATAAGTGTCTCCTGTTTCACCTTTTTTTGCTAGTGAATCAGTAAATATCGTATCATAAATTGGAATACCTGTTTCTCGTGAGACAGTCTCCATACTGCGAGCATCCACACTTTGTTCAACAAATAGATTGGGCACTTTTGTTTGTTTAATCTTATCAATGATTTGACTCATCTGATCAGGTGTCCCTTGGTTTTCTGTGTTGATTTCCCAAATATACGCTGCATTCACCCCGTAAGCTTTAGAAAAATATTTAAATGCGCCCTCACTGGTTACAAGTAGATTTTTATCTTTTGGAATATCGGCAAATCGACTGGTATTTTCATTATGTAAGGCTTCTAGTTTTTCTGTATAAGCTTTGGCATTTTTTTCATAATCTTCTTTATGTTTCGCATCTTTCTCAACTAAAACATCCTTGATATTATTCACATAAGTGATACCATTTTTTAATGATAGCCAAGCATGAGGGTCTTGCTCACTTTCTTGCCCCTCACTCGTTAGATACATTGGCTCAACATTTTTACTGACAACAAAATAATCTTCATTTTCTTTTTTCTTACTTGTTTGCATTAATTTTAAGAACCAGCCATTGCCACCTGTTTCAAGATTCAACCCATTATAGAAAATCACATCCGCATCGGTTGATTTTGAGATATCCTCAGGAAGTGGCTCATATTCATGTGGGTCTGTACCCCTAGAAACAATACTGTGAACATCAACATGTTCCCCACCCACATTTTCAACCATATCTGCAATAATCGAATTCGTTGCTACTACTTTAAACTTATCATTCGCTGAATTTTTCTCTGTAGATGATTCTCCCGTTGAGCATCCAGCTAAAAAGAATACCATTAACCCTGCTATAAGACTTGATAAAATAAGACTAGACTTCTTCAATGACAACTTCCTCTTTTCTTTTAAAAATAAATCCTTGTTTTGGGGAAAATATAAACGCCATGATAAAAAATACAACAGTGGTCAGAACAATAGTGGCTCCTGAAGCTAAGTTATAGGAATAGCTAAAGAATAAGCCAATCACGGCACTAATGGCACCTAAACTACTAGCAAGCACAATCATCGTTGATAGCTTATCCGTTAACAGATAAGCTGTTGCAGCAGGTGTCACAAGCATAGCAACCACCAAAATAGTTCCTACTGTTTGTAGGGATGATACTGCAACAAGCGTTAAGAAAAACATTAACGCATAATGAATGACTTGAACTTTTAATCCATAGGCTTGTGCCATGACAGGATCAAATGAGCTGACTAATAATTCTTTATAAAATAAAACCACAAATAAAATGACCGCAACTGCAACAGCTAATGTTGTGTACATATCACTTGGTCTAACTGCTAAAACATTTCCAAATAAAATATGATATAAATCGGTCGAGCTTTCGGCAAATGAGATTAAAATAATCCCTAAAGCAAAAAATGAACTAAAGACAATCCCGATAGCTGTATCGTTTTTTAATTTACTTTTTTGTGTCACAAAACCAATCAATCCTGCTGCCATTATTCCAAAAATTGATGCTCCTATCATGTAGCTACCACCAAGCATATAAGACACCGCAACTCCAGGTAATACTGCATGAGAAATCGCATCTCCCATCAGAGACATTCCTCTTAAAATAATAAAGCTCCCAATCACACCTGATACAACACCTACGATGACAGACGTGATTAAGGCGTTTTGTAGAAAATCATATTTTACTAAACCTTCAATAAAATGTTGTATCATTAGTCATTCACTCCTTTAATTACAATTTCACCCATTGTTTCCCCGTAAGCTTGTTGGATTGTTGAGGTCGTAAATGTTTTTGATACTGGACCACTGGCGATTAACTTTTTATTTAAAATAATTAAGTTGTCAAAGTACTCTTTGGTTTTATGTAAATCATGATGAACAATCACAATTGTTTTTCCTTCATCTCTCAACTCTTGTAATAGTTCAACAATTAATTTTTCACTCACCATGTCAATCCCTACAAATGGTTCGTCTAAAAAGATAATATCTGCATCTTGTGTTAAAGCTCTTGCAATAAATACGCGTTGTAATTGTCCACCTGATAGATTTCCTATTTGTCGTTTAGCAAAGTTATCCATTTTTACTTTTTCAAGCGATTCTTTTACTTTTTGTCGATCCTCTTTTTTAGGTCGACGAAATAATCCTAAATTAGGATATGTGCCTAACAGGACCGTTTCATCAACTTTTATTGGAAAAGTTAAATCTATGACACTTCGTTGTTCAACGTAAGCCACTTTCTTTCTGATTAAATCAATGGACTGACCACCTATCGTGACACGACCACTGTCTGTTTTAATCAGTCCAATAATACTTTTTAAAAAAGTCGACTTACCTGCACCATTAGGTCCGATAATCCCTGTGATTTTTCCAGGCTCAATGGATAAACTGATATCTTCTAAAGCTACTTTAGCTTGATATGATACTGATATATGTTGTACATCTATTGGTTCATGAGTTAAATACTCATAAGACATTGTTAATGCTTCTTCTTGCATTTCTTTCACCTTTTCTGTTTTTTTGGATTAGTTTAAATATTTTTTAGGCTAACCTAAACTAAAAACTATTATAACAAATGAGAATCATTTTCACAACTCTATTGTTTATAAAAATACATAAAAAAATAGGCGACTATAACATACAGTCGCCTCAATAGATGTTTATTTAATTAAAAGAACCGCTTATATAAAAGAAATATATGCCTATCATAATAAAAATAATACTTATTATATATTGTTTAACCATGCTTGTATCTCTAAATAATAATAACCTAGTTTTAACCCACGATTGAGCTAATATACCAAAAATAATACCGATTGTAATCGCAATAAAACCTATTAGATGGTACGTCTCTTCCATTATGCTTACACCTTTCTTAACTAATTAACTTAACAATCACTAAAAATAAACTAGATAAAATAGCTGTACTATTAAACAATAAATGGGCAATAACTGGTACCCAAATATTTTTTGATAGCAAATACATTAAACCAAATACCAAACCAGCGAAAGCATACGGCATACTAGCTATAAAACTGCCACCAAAATTATAGTAATGAGAAAAACCAAATAATATACTAGATAAAATTAACATGATAGATACTAACATCTTATTAGATTTGTATACATACATACCTTCATAGCGATAAGTTATTTCTTCAACAAAGGCTACAATTAAATCAACTATACCAGCTAATACAGAAAACAAAAGTCCTAATGCTGTATTAATATCATAAGCATAACTATACACCGGATTTTTTGGAATAAATTGATTAAAAAACGGTCTAGTGATTTGAATAATAAATGAAACTAAAATTAATGTGATCACAACGTATAATATATGGCGCCATTTCATCTTTTTAAAGTCTTTCCATTGATGTGATAACATTTCTTTTTTTGTGTTGATATCTCTTAAAAATAAACCAATAAACCAAAATACTGAAATAAAAAAATAGATATAACCATTTGTCCCTGCTATCGTTCTTGACAAGGTTAATATTAACAATGTTCCTATAAAAATAATGATGACTGATATAAAAGATTTTCTCATACTACTGTCTTTCATTGTTCATTTCTCCCTTCAAAAAACAACAAGTAAACCTAACTTACATAGTGTATCTAGGTTTGCTTATTATTTCAAGTATTTACTTTTAGATATAGAAAAGATTTTCTGATGAAAAGACTGGGTCACTGGTCACATTTATGCCCAATTTTTTAAGAACCTGTTCATCATCTTTGTTCAGCATAACGGTTGAGTGTGCTTCAACTCCGTCAAGATTAGCCAATTGTTCATAAGCTAGTTGAGCTGTTGGGTTCGTTACAGCGCTTATTGATAACGCAATTAGGACTTCATTGGCGTTTAAAGCAGTCATTTTATTGCCTAATTCGTCCACTTTCATTTTTTGAATGGTTTCTAAAATAACAGGAGACAATAATAAAATGTCATCTGAAATATTAGCTAAACGTTTAATTGAGTTTAAAATAGCAGCAGCTGAGGCATCCATCAAATCTGATGTACGTCCTGTTACAATTTCTCCAGTTGATAATTCAAACGCCATAACTGACATTGGGTTAACAGCCTCTTCACCTTCAGTCATTTCTTTCAACTTGTCAGCATACTCTCTTGCAGGAAGTACTGGACGACGATCTTCTTTTTTAAGTTCCATCTCTTCCATAATAAGTTGAATACGATTAACCACGTCCTCGTCAACCATTCCACGTTTATAAAAACACTCTGTATCAAAGCAACGACGAATAATTTCTTCTTTTGAAGCTTCTTTAACCACATCATCATCGATTATACCAAAGCCAACTCGGTTTACACCCATATCTGTCGGCGATTTAAAGACTGACTCTTGGTTAGTGATTCGTTCAATAATTCGCTTAATAACTGGGAATGTTTCGATATCACGATTATAGTTAACTGCAACCTCACCATAGGCTTCAAAATGGAATGAATCAATCATGTTCACGTCTTTCAAATCCACAGTTGCCGCTTCATAGGCGATATTTAACGGGTGTTTTAATGGGATATTCCAAACTGGAAATGTTTCAAATTTTGAGTACCCTGCCACTCGTCCTAAACGATTTTCATGATAAATTTGGCTTAAACTTGTTGCCAATTTTCCACTACCAGCTCCTGGAGCCGTGATAACGACAATTGGTTTTGTTGTTGGTATATATGGGTTTTTTCCAAAGCCTTCATCACTGACTATTTGGTCAATGTTATATGGGTAACCGTCAATTGCTTCATGCGTATAAACTTTAATATTTCGTTTTTCTAATTTGTTAATAAAGATTTTCGTTGAAGGTTGGCCACTGTAACGTGTGATTAACACACTGTTAACAGATAAGCCATACTCATTAAACTCATCAATTGATTTTAAGATATCCATGTCATACGTGATGTTGTAATCACCGCGAATTTTATTGCGCTCAATATCTCCAGCATACACACAAATAATGACTTCTGCTTTATCTTTTAATTTTTGTAGTATTTTGATTTTTGAGTCTTCATCAAAACCTGGCAACACACGTTTTGCATGTTTATCGCCGATTAATTTACCACCAAACTCTAAATATAATTTATCATAATTATTTACACGTTCTAAAATAAATTTTGATTGCTCTTCAATGTATTTCTGAGAATCAAATCCTAGCTTTTTCATGGTTTTCCTCCTTAAAAGTTAGGATAAGTGGTAACATTACAACCAACAATGATTAACACTTAACTTAACTTTTTCTCTCATTTTTGTAACATATCTTGTGTCGTTTATCTGGATCATAAAAAATAATAAATTTTTACTCTTCTTTAGTACAATGTTAATCCTACTGCCCATTTAATAATTTATCCCTAAACTAATCATTACTATAATACATACATTATCATACTCATTTTTTATAATCTAAATATATCATGATAATATGTATTTTTTATTAACGTTCTAGTTATTTAAGCTAGCTCTAATAAATCCATTAAATAACGGATGACTTCTATTTGGACGTGATTTGAATTCGGGATGAAATTGACTTGCAACAAAGAAATCATTTGCTGGAATTTCAACTATTTCAACTAAACGATTGTCTGGTGAAACACCTGAAAAGACCATTCCCGCTTGTTCAAATGACTCACGAAATGCGTTATTAAATTCATAACGGTGGCGATGACGTTCACTGATTAACTCTTCACCATTATATAAGTTACGTGTTTTAGTGTCTGGTTTCAACTCACATGGATAAGCTCCTAGACGTAACGTTCCTCCCATATCTTCTACACTTTCTTGATCTAACATTAAATCAATGATGTTATAAGGCGTTTCTGGTGCAGTTTCTTTTGAATCTGCTCCTTCAAGCATCAAGACGTTTCTTGCAAATTCAACACAGGCCATTTGCATACCCAAACAAATACCTAAGAAGGGAATATTATGTTCTCTGGCGTAGCGGATCGCTTCGATTTTCCCTTCAATTCCTCGGTCGCCAAATCCACCTGGCACAAGAACACCGTCTACTGTTGATAAATAATCAGAGACATTTTCTTTTGTGACATTTTCTGATTGAATCCACTCAATTTCGATGTTTGTATCATGTTCATATCCAGCATGTTTTAATGCTTCCACAACTGATAAATAAGCATCAGGTAACTCAACATATTTCCCAACTAATGCAATACGTGTTTTGTATTTTAAGTTTAGCACGTGTTTTGCCATTTCTTGCCACTCTGCCATATCTGCTTTAGGCGCTTCAATCCCTAAATGATCACACACAATATCATCCAATCCTTGTGCTTCTAAATTTAATGGAATATCGTACAATGTTTTCACATCTCTTGATTCAATAACTGCTTCTTCAGGCACATCGCAAAATTGTGCTAACTTTTGTTTCATTTCTTGTGGCACTTCTTCTTCTGTTCTAACAACTAAAATATCTGGTTGAATCCCAAGACTACGTAATTCTTTCACACTATGTTGTGTCGGTTTGGTTTTCATTTCCCCTGCTGCTCTTAAATAAGGAATCAATGTTGTGTGGATATATAATACATTATCTTTACCAACATCTGCTTTCATCTGTCTTAGTGCTTCTAAAAATGGTAAAGACTCAATATCGCCAACTGTTCCACCGACTTCAGTGATAATCACATCTGCTTCATTTGTATCAGCTGCTGCCATCATTTTTTCTTTGATTTCATTGGTAATATGTGGGATTACTTGGACTGTCGCACCAAGATATTCTCCTTTTCTTTCTTTTCTGATTACCTCAGAATAAACTTTTCCTGTGGTCACATTTGAGTGTTGATTTAAATTAATATCTATAAATCGCTCATAATGACCTAAATCTAAATCTGTTTCTGCCCCATCTTCAGTGACGAATACCTCACCATGTTGGTAAGGACTCATTGTTCCAGGATCAATGTTAATATAGGGATCAAATTTTTGAATAGTTACATTCAATCCACGATTTTTTAATAATCGACCTAACGATGCTGCTACAATCCCTTTTCCAATTGAAGATACCACTCCACCTGTTACAAAAATGTACTTTGTCATAACATTCGCCTCTTTTCATATATTTCTTGGGGAAGATACTTTTATAAAAAACAAAGAAAAGCCCCCTATTCGTATGAATAAGGGAGCTTTCATTTAAGTCTATCTGCCTCTATTTTTCAAGAGTGCCCAAAAAGTATGATACAAGGGTTTTGATGTTTCGTCAAGAATTTAATTATGACATTCATATAATTTTCATATCTTCCCTAACTTTTTCATAACCATCACTATCTAAATTAATCTCTTCTTTCTATCAACTGGTGTTGTTCTATTTCTAATATATTAATTATAGTATGATAATCACAAACACAACGGGTTTCACATAATCCTCTTGCAAAATCAATGGATAATAACCAAACAAACTCTTTAGTTTTTTTACTTTTTCTCTCTGTGATATAAAAATTATGATGAGTTCTCATTGCCTTTTTACTATTTTTTATTTAATTTTGTCAATAATATAAGTAATCCATTTAATACGACACCACACAAAATCCCAATTGCTAAGTTTCCTGTGTAAACAATAACAACGACAGTGACTAACATCGCAGTACTTTCAATCATTTCCCATGATTTTACTAACTGTAAACTTTTCCAATCAAATGTATCCCCTGCAACTGTTATCATAATTCCAATCAAAGCTGCCGTTGGAATCACCATCATGAGTGAGTTTAAAACAAAAATGAACAGTAATAACGTCGTACCTGATACAAATGTTGACAAACGTGTCCGTCCACCTGATTTAACATTTATGACAGCTTGCCCTATCATCGCACATCCAGCTTGGCCACCAAATAATCCCGTAATAAAATTAGCCAGTCCTTGTGCTTTCACTTCACGTTTACTATCACTAGTTGAGTTTGTCATCTCATCTACTATAGGAACTGTTAATAGTGTTTCCATTAGTCCGATAAACGTTAATGAAATGGCTGTTGGTAAGATTATCCACAGTGTTTCTAAACTCATTGGTACAAGTGGTAAGCCAAATGATACATCAAGTGAGGACATATCTCCTAAATCACCAACAGTAAAGAAACTACCTTTAAAAACAAATGATAAGATAGTCATGACCGTAATAATAATAAGTGCTGGTGGCACAACTTTAATCACTTTGGGTAGTAAATATATGGCTAATATACTAACAATAACCATGACATAGCCAATCACATTTTGTTCAGGTAATTGTTGAACTTGTGCTAAAAAAATTGAAATCGCTAATCCATTAACAAAACCTATCATGACACTTTTAGGTATGTGTTTCATGATTTTATGAATATTCAAATAACCTAAAATAAATTGAAATATACCTGTTAATATGGTAGCAGCAATCATATAGTTTAGCCCATGCGACTGTACTAATCCTGCAATTACTAAAGCCATCGATCCGGCTGCAGCAGATACCATAGCAGGTCTACCACCAGTTAACGTAATGACTAATAAGGTAATAGCTGAAGCAAATAATGCCGACATTGGATGAACTCCTGCGATAATGGCAAACCCTATTACTTCAGGTAAAATTGCGACCGATGACACTAATCCAGCAAAAATATTTTCACGTGGGTTCCCTACCCACTCATTCTTTTTTATACTAAGTAACACCTTTTTCCCTCCCTTAATTCTTTTCCAAGAAAATTATCATAACATATACTTTTGAATAATACACGTTTAAAAAATAAAAAAGCACCTCTGAAAAGAGATGCTTTATACGTCCGAACAAACAATGCTTATTTAAAATTACATGTGAATTGGCATACCTAATGCTAACTCAGCTGTATCCATAACAGCTTCAGATAATGATGGATGTGAATGGATAGTTAAAGCGATATCTTCAGCATTCATTCCAGCTTCAACAGCTAAACCAATTTCTGCAATAATATCACTAGCACTAATACCAGCAACTTGTCCACCAACAATCACGTTGTCTTCTTTAGTTGTAACTAAACGTACAAATCCTTCAGTTTGGTTTAATGATAAAGCACGACCATTTCCACCTAATGAGAATTTAGATGCTTTCACGTTTAATCCAGCTTCTTTTGCTTCTTTTTCTGTCATACCAACAGTTGCCAATTCAGGATCTGTAAAGGCTACAGCTGGCATTGCACGATAATCAACTGCTACTGGTTCACCAGCAATGGCTTCTGCAGCAATTTTAGCTTCATAACTTGCTTTGTGAGCAAGTGCAGCTCCAGGAACGATGTCACCAATGGCAAAAATACTTTTCACGTTAGTGCGTCCTTGGTTATCAACTTTTACTAATCCACGATCAGTCATCTCAACGCCTAAGATTTCTAAACCTAAATCATCAGTGTTTGGACGACGACCTACAGTTACCATAACGTAATCTGCTTCAACTTTTTCTTCTTTACCGTCAACTTCATAAGTTACAGTCACGCTATCGCCATTGTCAACAGCTTCTTTAGCCATTGCTTTTGTGACAACTTTGATACCTTTGTTGTCAAATTCTTTTTCAACAAGTTTAACCATATCTTTTTCAAATGTTGGTAAAATTTGTGGTGAACCTTCTAAAATTGTTACTTCAGCACCTAGGTTAGCATATGCTCCACCTAATTCAGCACCGATAACGCCACCACCGACGATCACTAATTTTTTAGGCACTTCAGTTAAGCTTAATCCACCAGTTGAATCAATAACACGTCCGCCAAATTTAAATCCTTTAATTTCGATTGGACGACTACCAGTTGCAACAATAGCATGATTAAATGAATAAGTTTGCGCATGGTCACCATCGATAACACGTAACGTATTTTCATCAACGAAGAATGCTTCCCCACGGATAATTTCAACTTTATTTTTCTTAAGTAAGAATTCAACCCCACCAGTTAATTTTGAAACTACTTGGTTGTTTTTCCATTCTTGAGTTTTAGAAAAATCAAGTGACACATTATCAGCAGTTACACCAAAAATAGCTGAATGCATTGCTTCTTGATATTTATGTCCTGCACTAATTAGTGCTTTTGATGGAATACATCCGACGTTTAAACAAACGCCGCCAATGTATTCTTTTTCAATAATGGCTACTTTTTGACCCATTTGTGCTGCACGAATTGCGGCAACATATCCACCAGGTCCTGCACCAATTACTACTGTATCTAATTCTAATGCGAAATCTCCTACAACCATTAACTATTCACCTTATCCTTCCATTAATAATAATTCTGGATCAGCTAATAAACGTTTAATATTGTTCATTGCTTTTTGTGCTGTTGCTCCATCAACGATACGGTGGTCAAAGCTTAATGATAATTTCATCATTCTTCCAACAACAATTTCTCCATCTGCATTCACAACAGGCTGTTGTGTAATAGTCCCAACACCTAAGATAGCAACTTCTGGGTAGTTAATAACCGGTGTAAACCAGCCACCACCAACAGAACCAATATTACTAATTGTTACAGTACCATCACGCATATCAGCTGCAGTTAATTTACCTTCAGTAGCTAAAGCTGCTTTTTCGTTAATTTCATCTGCAATATCAAACATGCTCTTAGTGTTTGCTTGTTTAACGTTAGGTACATATAAACCATGATCAGTATCAGTTGCGATACCAATGTTATAGTAATGTTTGTAAACAATTTCGTTTGTTGCATCATCAATTGATGCATTTAATGTTGGGAATTTTTGCATAGTTGCAGTTAATGCTTTAACAACATATGGCAAGAAAGTTAATTTAGTATTTCTTGCTGCTGCAACATCTTTAAATTTCTTACGGTGATCCCATAATTTAGATACTTCAACATCATCATGTAATGTTACATGAGGAGCTGTATGTTTGCTGTTTACCATTGCTTTAGCAATTGCTTTACGTGTTGGAGTCATTTTTTCACGAACTTCAACTTCAGGCATACCAACAAATGGTGCTGCTGGTTTAGCAGTTTCTTTAGCTGGTGCAACAGCAACTTTTTCTTCAGATACAGCAACTTTTTCAGTTGATTGAGCTGCTGGTGCTGAACCAAAGTTATCAATATCAGATTTAACCACACGTCCACCTTTACCTGTTGGTGTTACTAACGTAATATCAACACCTTTAGCACGAGCATATTGACGTACTGATGGCATTGCTAATACACGAGCACTTGGTTTACCAGTTGGCTCACTTGGTGCTGCTGGTGTACTTGCAGTTGGAGCTGCAGCTGCTGGCGTTTCAGTAGCTGATGCACTTGTTGCAGGAGCATCGTTATGTCCTGGTGCATCAATTTCTACTAATACATCACCAACGTTTGCTACTGTTCCTTCTGGTACTAATACGTTAACGACTTTACCTGTTACAGGAGAAGGAATTTCTTCTACTGATTTATCATTTTGTACTTCTAACAATGTATCGTCTTCGTTGATTGTATCTCCAGCAGAAACAAACCATTTTACGATTTCACCTTCAGCAATACCTTCACCGATATCTGGTAATTTAAATTGGAACACGCCACCTGTGTTAGCTGCAGGAGCACTTGCTGCTGGTGCAGCTACTTCTTCAGCAGGAGCTACTGTTTCTTCTTCGTCTTCATGTCCTGGTGCGTCGATTTCAACTAACACGTCACCAACGTTTGCTACTGTTCCTTCTGATACAAGAACTTTTAATACTTTACCTGTTACAGGAGAAGGAATTTCTTCTACTGATTTATCATTTTGTACTTCTAATAACGTATCATCTTCGTTGATTGTGTCGCCTTCTTTAACAAACAATTTAACGATTTCGCCTTCTGCGATACCTTCACCAATGTCTGGTAATTTAAATTTAAAAGCCATCTGTTATTTTCTCTCCTTCTGTTGTGCATTCAGTTAATTTCAATTAAATTAGAATGAATGAATTTCTCTTACTTTTGCTTCGATATCTGATGCATTTGGTAACCATGCACCTTCTGCTTGACCAAATGGATATACTGTATCAGGTGCTGAAACACGTCCGATTGGTGCTTCTAAAGAAAGAACCGCTCTTTCTGAAATTTCTGAAACAACTTGAGCGCCAACTCCGGCTTGTCTTTGTGCTTCTTGAACGACTACAACACGTCCTATTTTTTCAACAGAGGCAATAATTGTATCCACATCCAATGGAGCAACTGTTCTTAAGTCAATGATTTCAACAGAGATGCCATCTTTTTCTAAAGCTTCTGCTGCTTTGATTGCTTCACGAACCATTGCTCCGTAAGTAATAACTGAAACATCTGTTCCTTCTCGTGTTACAGCTGCTTTATCTAAAGGAACGGTATAAGCTTCTTCTGGAACTTCTTCACGGAATGAACGGTATAATTTCATGTGTTCTAAGAAAACAACTGGATCGTTGTCACGAATAGCTGAAATTAATAATCCTTTTGCATCATATGGATTACTTGGAATAACCACACGTACACCTGGTGATTGAGCGATTAACCCTTCTAAGTTATCCGCATGCATTTCAGGTGTATGAACACCACCACCAAATGGGGCGCGGATTGTAACTGGAATATTACGAGTACCACTCATACGGTAACGAGTACGAGCCATTTGCCCGATAATTTCATCCATTACTTCAAATACGAAACCAAAGAATTGGATTTCTGCAACTGGACGGAAGTTTTCTAAAGCTAAACCGAATGCTAAACCACCGATACCTGACTCAGCTAATGGTGTATCGAATACACGATCCACACCAAATTTTTCTTGTAATCCTTCAGTGGCACGGAACACCCCACCGTTATTACCAACATCTTCACCAAATACTAATACATCTGGATTTGCTTCAAGTTCTATTGCTAAAGCATCTGTAATTGCTTGAATCATTGTTTTTTGTGCCATGATTTAGTTCGACTCCTTTGCTTCAAATGTGTCAATTTGTTCTTGGATTAATTTAGGTGTTACTTCAAACATGTTTTTCAAGAAATCTGAAACTTTTTGTTTTGGTGCTGCATCAGCTGCTTTGATAGCTGTTTTGATTTCTTCTTTAGTTTGTTCAATAACTTGTTCTTCTTTTTCTTCAGACCATAAACCTTTTTCTGTTAAGTAAATTCTGAAACGAGTTAATGGATCTTTTGCATGCCACTCATCTTCAACTTCTTGAGTACGGTATCTTGTTGGATCGTCCCCTGATAATGTGTGTGGTCCATAACGGAATGTTAATGTTTCAATTAAAACTGGTCCGTTTCCTGCTGCTGCCCATTCACGAGCTGCTTTAGTTACTTTATATACTGCTAATGCGTCCATACCATCTACTTGAATACTTGGAATACCAGCTGCGATACCTTTTTGAGCTAATGTATTAGCGGCTGTTTGTAATTCACGTGGAGTTGAGATGGCATAACCATTGTTTTGAATAAAGAATACAGCGTTTGCTTTGTAAGCTCCTGCAAAGTTGATTCCTTCATAGAAATCACCTTGTGAAGAACCGCCATCACCTGTATAAGTAAATGCAACGTTTGGTTTGTTGCGTTTTTTAAGACCTAAAGCTACGCCAGCTGCTTGCACATATTGTGCTCCGATAATGATTTGTGGTGGTAAAGCTTGTAAACTCTCAGCATATTCACTACCTGCTGCATGCCCTCTTGACCATAAAAATGCATCTCTAAGTGGTAAACCATGTTGAATTAATTGTGGAACATCACGATATCCTGGTAATAACACATCTTCTTTATCCATAGCAAATTGACTTGCTAATTGACTTGCTTCTTGGCCAGCTGTTGGTGCGTAGAATCCTAAACGTCCTTGACGGTTTAATGCAGTTGAACGTTGGTCTAAAACTCTTGCCCATACCATTCTTGTCATTAATTCTACTAATTCTTCATCTGATAAATCAGGTAATAAATCTTTATTAACAACCTTACCATCTTTATCTAACACTTGAATCGTTGGAAAATCTGCGTTAATGTCTTCCATCAATGCTGCAAAATCAAGTGGGTTTACTTTTTTCTTAGCCATATTGTTACACATTCCTCTCTTTTTTACGTAATCATATTGGTTTCTCAAACAGGAAAAAAAACTGTATTACTTTTTTTCAATTTGACAAATTCAATTTAACATGACTTTATTCACATTGCAAGCAATCCGCTCGATTTTTTTATCTTAAAAACCTTATTGAATAACGTTGTGAAAACATAGTGAAAAATATCACTTTACAAGTTTTTTTATCTATCAAATTTAATTTCTATGTAAAAAAAACAAAAACTGTATCAGTTGAAACAAAAATCTGTTATATATAAAATTCTTTAAAAACGCTATCTTACATGGTTCCAGACTAACTCACTCTCTTATCTCAACAAATTTACCCTATTTACTAAAAAAAGAACCCTTTATCTCAAAGAGTTCTTTTAATTCAAAACATTATTGTTTTTTTACGAAGAAAGTGATTAAATTCACGTTATATCCATTTATGATATTTTTTTATATAAAGTTTTTTAATTAACTGTTGCAATACTAAATAAGAAAAGCTGATAACAATCAACCAAATCCAATACTCCCTTGGTAATTCGCCAAAATCAAATGCTTGTCTTAATGGTTCAAATAAAATAATACACAGCCCTGACCCGGTAGCTAACGCACTCATCATTAACATTTGTGGGCTAGCAACACTTTGGATGAAAGGTATTTTTTCCGTACGAATGACATGAACAACCAGTGTTTGCGTAAATAATCCAACTAAAAACCAACCAGATTGAAACACACTTTGCTGTGCAACTGTATTCGCACTTATCACAAACCACATCACAGCAAAGGTGATAATATCAAAAACACTACTGATTGGCCCAATGAAGAGAGTAAAATGCAACAGATTTTTTATATCAAATCTTACTGGTTTCATGATTTGCTCTTCATCGACATTATCCCATGGCATAGCAAGTTGCGAAATATCATACACTAAATTTTGAATCAACAATTGAATCGATAGCATAGGTAAGAATGGTAGAAACGCACTAGCAACTAAAACGGAAAAAACATTCCCAAAGTTAGAACTAATCGTAATCATGATATACTTCATCATATTTTTAAATACTTTACGTCCTTCTAACACACCATCTTCCAATACAACTAAACTTTTTTCAAGAAGAATGATGGAACTTGCTTCTTTTGTAATATCAGCCGCAGTATCAACTGAAATCCCAACATCTGCCGCTCTTAACGCTGGAGCATCATTGATTCCATCTCCCATAAACCCAACTGTTTCACCTTGATCTTTTAACGTATTAATAATTCTTGCTTTTTGCATTGGGTTTAACTTCGCAAATAGTTGCACGTCATTCACTGCTTGTTTTAATTCGTCATCCTCCATAGCGTCTATATCTGTCCCTATATAGGATTTACCGACTTCAATGCCGACATCACGACACACTTTTCGGGACACAATTTCATTATCTCCTGTTAATACTTTTACGTTAACTCCATGTTGATGCAAGGAAGAAATCGCTGTAACGGCTGATTGTTTTGCTGGATCTAAAAACCCAACAAACCCAACTAGTATCATATCAGATTCATCACTAACAGCATAAGTCGGTGTGTCATGGACGTCTCGTTTATAAGCGACCGTAATCACACGCATCCCTTGTTCATTCATTCGTCTGTTTACATCTGACATTTGTTCAATCAACTCATCAGTGAGTGGAACAATTTCGTCATCAATTTCAACATATGAACAAATGGCCGACATCTCTTCAACGGCTCCTTTAGTTATCATCAATTGATGGCCATCCCTTTTTAGTGCCACTGTCAAACGACGCCTAGAAAAATCAAATGGAATCTCATCTATTTTTTCAATTTTATCTGTTATCATTTTATCTGGATTGGTTTCATAATAATTAATAATGGCATGATCCATTAAATTTTTCCAACCTGTTTGATAGTTTGAATTGAGATAGGCCATGTCTAATACTTTTTGATTTGAATCCCCTAAAGGACTAACATGTTCTACTAATACCACTCGATCTTCTGTAATAGTTCCTGTCTTATCAGTACAAAGAACGGTCATTGACCCTAAGTTTTGAATAGCATTTAATTCTTTTACAATTACTTTTTTCTTAGCTAGTGTTTGTGACCCTTTGGCTAAGTTACTAGTCACAATCATCGGTAACATTTCTGGTGTTAACCCAACTGCAACTGCTATCGCAAAGAAGAACGCCTGTGTCCAATCCCCTTTTGATAAACCATTTATCAAAAATACGACTGGGAACAATACTGTTACCATTTTTAATAATAATTTACTGATACGATTTAGATCACGGTCAAAACTTGTTAACGCGCGGGCCGTACTAGCAGATTCCGCAATATCGCCAAAGAATGTATCTTGACCTGTTCTTAAAATAATGACTTCACCTTGACCACTCAAGATATCTGTCCCCATAAATACTAAATTATTTAGATCAATCGCTGAGGTATCTTCATCCACTTTTACATCGACCTTATCTGACTCAAATTTTTCAACAGGCATTGACTCCCCTGTTAAAGAAGACTGATTAACGAACAAGTCTTTCGTCCAAATAAGAACCCCATCAGCTGGTATCATATCTCCAGCTGATAAGTATACAATGTCTCCAGGTACCACATCTTCCATTGGTCTTTCTTTTATTTCGCCATCTCTTTTAACCGCACTAGTATGTTTCACCAAATTTTGTAATGACAGTGACTCTTTTTGTGCTTTGAAATCTTGAGCAAATCGAATAAATGCACTGATTAAAATCATCGTACTCATCACAAGAACCGCTTCAAAATCTTTTGTCAAAGCAGACACAACCAATAAAGCTGCTAAAACATAAATAAATGGATCCATAAAAGACTCCAGTAATACACGATACCAAGGTTTAGGCTTTTGTACATTTACCTTATTCTCGCCAAATTCATCTAGCCGTTTTTCAGCATCTTCAGAGCTAAGTCCATCAGGTGAAGTGCGAAACTCCATCATTAATTCCCTAGCACTTAAGTTAGATAACTTTTTTAACTCGTCATTCTTTTTATTTACTGATTCTTCTTTTGCCATGTGCATTCCTCCTACAACTAAAGTCTCTCCTTTATCATAACATGCATGAGAATTCTTTTCATTTAATCTGAGTTTTTATAAATAAAGTGTACATTATTTATAAAATAACAATAAAAAAACTTCATAATAAACAATTTATTGTACAAACACTCCTTATAGTATAACGTTTCAATCTATTTCCCCCTTCATATTGTAGCGTTATTAGTATTTTTATTATGTCATACACCTCGTTATTAAATCGTTGTTTATTTGTTGTATAAAAAAACAACCACAATCAATTGACTGTGGGTGTTGGTATTATCTATTCTTCTGTTTGTAATAATGTTTTTGCAATCACTGCAGAGATTAAACCACCTACTAATGGTGCTAAAATGTATAACCATAGTTGACTCATCGCGTCACCTCCAACAAATATTGCTGGCGATAAACTTCTCACAGGGTTTACTGACATGCCTGTTAAAGGAACCCCAATAAAATGTAACATTGTTAAAGTTAAACCAATTGCTAAACCATTATAAGAGGTTTCACCTTTTTTACTTGTCACAGACATAATAACAAATACTAAAATGGCTGTTAGCGTCATTTCAATGATAAATGCGCCTGTTGTTGAAATACCTTGATAAGTTGTTTGAGCTAGGTTATCTACACCTAAATCAGTCATTCCTAAAATCAATCTTAGTAACCCAGTACCAAGTATCGCTCCAATAATTTGTCCAACAACATAAACAATAAAATCTTGGACACCAAGACGTTTATTTACTAAAAAAGCTAGTGTTACAGCTGGATTCAAATGTGCCCCAGAAATTTGTCCGATTGTATTAGCAGCAACCATAATCGCTAAACCAAACCCTAGACCAATCCCCAACGTTCCAACAACATTACCACTTAATACTGCAGTACCTGTACCAATAAAGACTAAAAAGAATGTCCCTATTACTTCTGCTAACCCTTTTTTTATCAAAATACTTCCCCCTATATTTTACACTTACCTTATAATTCTCTCTCTGGACCTCTCCAAAGTGTCAATCATTTCTTTTCCTTCATTGTCCCACTGAATCATTCGATAAAAGGCATCATGATAGAAAATAAATTTATAGTTGTTTTCATAAGCTTCTTTTAATAATTTTTCTTTATTTGCTATCGATGTCATTGGGTAATCATCATAAGCTAGAACCCATAAAGGATTTTGATGAGCATGTGTTGGCATAATATCTGCCATATGAATCATCGTCTCACCTTGTTGTTCAAATTTTATCACAGCATGTCCATTACTATGCCCACCTGTATGAATTATTGTCAAACCTTCTGCTACTTCAATTGATTTGTCATAAGTAACCACTTGATCAACGATTGGTTCCCAATTATAGGCCCAATAAGTACTCTTCGAGCGTATATTAGGATGTTGCATTTCTTCCCACTCAATGGCTTGAACATATATTTTTGCATTTGGAAAGACAGATACATAACCACCATCGTCAGTTGGTTTAGTTAATCCAGTTGCATGGTCAAAGTGCATGTGAGTCATTAACAGAAAGTCAATGTCTTCAAAAGTCAATCCTAATTCTTTTAAAGATGACTCAACTTCAGACTCCCAAGCAACACCGAAAATCTTCTTTTGTTTATCCGTAAATTTTCCATTTCCTACACCAGCGTCAATCAAGTAATTTTTACCTTGATATTGAATTAATATAGGGTCTGTCGGTAACTCAATCTGATTTTTTTCGTTCACTGGATATTTTCTTGTCCAGACTGGTTTTGGTACAACACCAAACATCGCTCCACCATCCAAACAAGTCATTCCACCTTCTAACCAGGTTAATGTCATATCATGAAACGTTAATGTATCCATCTGATTTCCTCCTAGTAGTTGATTACATATAGTTCATTTCTTTAGCTTTTGCTTTTAATTCATCTCTAAATTTAGGATGAGCAATATTGATTAATCTTTCAGTTCGTTCAAAAATTGTACTACCCTTTAATTCTGCACTACCATATTCAGTTACAACTGTATCAATATCATTTTTTGATGTTGCAACAGGAGCACCTTCGAATAAAGTTGGTACGATTGTCGAAATCTCATCATTTTTAGCTGTCGAGTATAAACAAATAATTCCAGTACCACTCTCTGTTAAACGTACCCCTTTCATAAAATCAGATTGGCCGCCTGTCGACGAATAGTAAAGCCCTTTCACTCTTTCTGAATTACATTGACCAAGGAAATCAACTTCAATAGCAGAATTAATCGCAAATAAGTGTTTCATCTGACTAATTGTGTCAAAACTATTTGTGTAGTCACACGGTAACATTAAAATGTCTGGGTTATTATCCATGAATTCATAAAGTCGCTTGCTTCCGATGGCAAAAGTCGCAACTGACTTACCATTATGAATTTCTTTTGCACTATTGTCAATAACACCTTTTTCAGTTAAGTCAACTAATTTTTCAGGAAGCATTTCTGTATGCAATCCTAAATGTTTTTTCTCTGTCAAATATTCCATTACAGCATTAGGCATTGCACCAAAACCAATTTGCAATGTGTCACCATCTTTTACTTTTTTCGCAATTTCACGACCAACAGCTAAATCTTTTTCATTTGGTGTTGGACTAACAAGTTCTGGTAACTCAACATTATTTTCAATTAAAGCATCGACTTGGCTGATGTGAATTGTATTTTTTTCACCAAATGTTCTTGGCATATTTTCGTTCACTTCTAAAACAATTCGTTTAGCACCTTCGACTAATGAGGCAACGTAAGATGGACTAGTACCTAATGAAAAGTTTCCATCTTTATCCATTGGCGATACTGTTGCCATGATGACTAATTTGTCACCTTCACGTTTTTTCAAAATAGAAGGGATGTCAGAAAAATGATTTGGTAGCAAATCAATGTTTCCCGCATTCATTCCTTTTCTATCCATGCCTGATAAAAAGATTGAAATTTGGCGTAATTTTGATTTTTCTACATCAACTATTGGAAAACTAGGTAGCATACGATATAAAGAGTTACCCTCTAATGTATCCATTTCACGAATAGCATCTAATAATGCGGGTGGTTCACCTGGCATAATTGGAAAAATAATAGCATCTCCTGGTTCAATCACGCTGACTGCATCTTTTGCTGACTTAATTTTTTCATTATATAAGTTATCGTAATTCATAGTTAAACTCTCCTTATTATTGTCAGTATTTTCTGAATTTTCAGTTTTTTTCAAACTTGGGTTTACGTTTATTGACGAATGCATCCATACCTTCTGTTTGATCATTCGTTGAAAATAATGAGCCAAATACTTCTGCTTCAAGTCTTACTCCATTAGCTAAACTCATTTCAATACCCGAATCAATTGCTTCTTTACTTAGTTCTACCGCAAGTAGAGCATTTTTTCTAATTTGATTAGCTAAATCCATTGCTTCTGTTTGTAAATCATCAAAACTAACCACTTTATTTACTAATCCTATTCTTAAAGCATCATCAGCTGACACAATTTTACCTGTGAAAATTAATTCTTTTGCTATACCTATTCCCACAAGTCTTGTTAATCGTTGCGTGCCACCAAATCCTGGTATAATCCCTAATCCAACTTCTGGTTGACCGAATTTTGCATTGTCTGAAGCAATTCTCATATCACACGCTAAAGCTAATTCACAACCGCCACCTAAAGCAAATCCATTCACACAAGCAATCGTTGGTTGTCTTAATGTGCTTAGTTTTAAAAAGACATTATTCCCAATTTCTGAAAATGCACGTCCTTCAAACACTGTTTTATCTTTCATCTCTGAAATATCTGCTCCAGCAACAAAAGCTCTTTCACCTGTTCCTGTTACTAATAACACATCGATGTCTTGTCTAGAGCTCACTTCATCAATGGCTTTATCTATTTCTTCTAAAACTCCTGTGCTTAGAGCATTCAACATTTTAGGTCGTTCGATTTTTAATGTCCCAACACCATTTTCAGCAGATAAACTTAAGTATTTATATGTTTTCATTCATGATTCCTCCATTATTTTTTGTAGTTATAAAAACCTTTTCCTGTTTTATTTCCTAACCATCCTGCTTCTACATATTTTTTAAGTAGTGGTGCTGGACGATATTTAGAATCATTAAATCCGTCATATAACACGTTCATAATAGCTAAACACGTATCTAGTCCAATATAGTCTGCTAATGCTAAGGGTCCCATCGGATGGTTTGCGCCGAGTGTCATTGACTCATCAATTTCTTCAGCTGTAGCAACGCCTTCACCTAAAACAAATATTGCTTCATTAATCATTGGAATTAAAATACGGTTTACTGCAAATCCTGGTGAGTCTTTAATATCAATTGATACTTTTCTCATTTTACTTGCTACATCTAAAATAGATTTTGCTGTTTCATCACTTGTTGCCATACCATGGTTAATCTCAACTAATTTCATCAGTGGTACTGGATTAAAGAAATGCATTCCGACTACTTTTTCTGGTCTACTTGTTACTGAAGCGATTTCAGTAATTGATAAAGAAGATGTGTTTGTGGCTAAAATTGTATGTTCTGGTGCAATCGCGTCTAACTGTTTAAAAATATCTAATTTAATTCTTTTATTTTCTGTTGCAGCTTCAATAATCAAATCAACGTGTTTTGCATCATCATAAGATGTTGATAGTGTGATTCTATCTAAAATTTTTGTTACTTCATCTTCTGTTTTAGAGCCACGTTTAACTGATTTTGCTAAAAACCCTTTAATTTTTTCCAAACCGTTTTGTGTTGCTTCTTCCGTTATGTCATTCATATAAACATCGTAGCCAACTGTTGCTAAGACTTGAACAATACCATTTCCCATTTGTCCTGCGCCGACAACCATTACCTTTTTAATCTCCATTTTTATACGTCCTTTACTTTACATTTTATTATCTATCCACGGTTTTGCTATGATACGTCTTAATCGATTAGATGATGATCCATATATCGCTGTAATTTTTGCATCTCGTACAAATCTCTCGATATCATTGTTTCGCATATAACCATAACCACCACTCATATTTATAATACTTTCTGTTGCATCAATTGCTAAGTTAGATGCAGTTAATTTGGTCATCGCGACCATGCGTTCATCTTGTTCTTGCTCAGAATTAATTACCTGTATCAGTAAAGACCTAGCAGAATAAATTCCTGTTTCAATATCTGCTAGCTTAAATTGTGTAGAGGTCATATCGATTAAGCGTTTTCCTAAATTTCTATCATAAGACACATATTTCAATCCTCTATCAAGTGCTCCTCCTGCGATTCCTAAGGATTGTGCTGCAACTGCTAGACGGTTTCGATTTAAAATAGATTGAATCTGAACTAATCCATCTGTTACGCCACCTAATAACTGCTTATCTGATACTTCAACATTTTGTAAGGTCACACTGGCAACAGGGAGTGCTTTAATCCCCATCTTTTCTTCAAGTTCACCGACTTTTATGCCATTGGTCTTTTTATCAATGACAAACACAGCATAGCCTTCATCGCCATCAAGACTCATAGTTTTAGCCGCAATCAGTAACACACTGGCAATAGGAGAATTTGAAATATAATCTTTGTTTCCTGATAATACCCAACCTGTTTCTGTTTGTCTGGCAATCGTATTCATTTCTTCAATTTCGCTACCTGTAATAGGTTCATTTAAAGCAAAACAGCCATAAAACTCACCAGTTAATGCTTTATCTAAGTACTGTTTCTTTTGTTCTTCTGTTCCAAATTGTGAAATAGGCCAAGCACAATGACTTTCTTGTGTGAGCAGAATACTACCAAGTGCTGGAAAATTTTTAGAGACTAGCCGAATAACGCTTAAGTAATCATGATAGGTAAGATTATTTAACTGTTTATATAAACTTGGCAAAATATTCATTTGAAATAAATGTTTCATCTGTTCTTCTGGAAATTTATCTACCGTATCGTAATATCTTGCTACTTTTGCTAATTCTTTATGAGAGTAATTCATCACTTGTTGCACTAGCTCATGTCTTTTTTCCATTGTGCTTACCCCTTTACTTCACTTAATTAACCACGCTTAACAACTAAAGCGATACCTTGTCCGCCACCGATACATAGAGTTGCTAATCCATTTTTCGCATCACGTTTTTTCATTTCATGTAGTAATGTTACTAAGATACGTGCACCACTTGCTCCAATTGGATGTCCTAGAGCAATTGCGCCACCATTAACGTTTGTAATGTCTTCATTTAATCCTAATTCTTGCATCACACTCATTGCTTGAGATGCAAACGCTTCATTTGATTCCACTAAATCTAAATCTTCCACTGTTAAACCAGCTTTTTCTAATGCTTTTTTAGTTGCAGGGATAGGACCTGTTCCCATAATTGTTGGATCAACACCTGCTGAGGCATATGATTCGATTGAAGCTAAAACTTCTAGGCCTAACTCATCTGCTTTTTCACGTGACATTAATACTAGGATTGCTGCACCATCATTCACGCCAGATGCGTTACCCGCTGTAACAGTGCCATCTTTTTTGAAGGCTGGACGTAAGTTTGATAATTTTTCTACAGTAGAACCAAAACGTGGGAATTCATCATCTTTAAAGATAACTGGTTCACCTTTACGTTGTGGAATTTCAATTTCAACGATTTCTTCTTTAAAGCGTCCTGATGTAACAGCTGCTTCTGCTTTATTTTGACTTTTTGCAGCAAATTCATCTTGTTGTTCTCTTGTAAAGCCAAATTTTTCTGCAATGTTTTCTGCAGTGATTCCCATGTGGATTCCGTGGAAAGCATCTACTAAACCATCTGATAACATTGTATCGATTACTTTAGCATCTCCCATACGTTTACCCCAACGTTCACTTTCTAAAACATAAGGTGCTTGACTCATACTTTCAGTCCCACCAGCAACAACAATCTCATTGTCACCTAACATGATAGATTGAGCAGCAAGAACAACTGTTTTTAATCCTGAACCACAAACTTTATTAATAGTGAAGGCTGATTTTTCTTGAGGAATGCCAGCGTTTATTGCGACTTGACGTGAAACGTTTTGTCCTAACCCACCTGATAAAACATTTCCTAAAATCACTTCGTCAACTAATGATGGATCTAAATTAATATCTTTTAAAGATGCTTCTAATACTTTTTTTCCTAATTCAACGGCTGACATATTTTTAAGACTTCCACCAAAACTTCCAATTGGACTTCTTCTAGCTGATACGATTACTACTTCTTTCACTTATATTTCCTCCTATAGCGCCAATTAATAAAGCGCTTCATTTACACTTATTATTTTATATCGAAACATAACAAAAATCTAACAAGTAAATATAATTTATACTATTAGTTAAACTAATAGACTTTAAAAATCTTATTAAACAAGGTTTTTATAGACTCTTTCATTAAATATTAGCATAATAAGTATAATTTTCTTTTAACATTTGATAATTTTATATTTTAATAAAAAAAACATGAATCAAAAAGAGTCATGTTTCTACAAAATTAAATCATTGGTTGATAAAAGTAACTAAGAATGGATTCATATACTTTACTTTCAACTTCAGAATAAGTCGCTTTTATCGGTCTACAAAGTAATACATTAAACGGAATTGGATCCTTAAATGGAATCTCCTTAAACAACGTTTTATCCATTGTTCTCTCAATTGGAGAAGGTAGAATTGTAACAATTTTAGATTCTTGAGTTGCTTCTACTAAATAGTCCCATGAAGAGGATTGAAACATAATTTTTGCTTTACTTTTTATTTTTGCTAATTTATTTCTAACCAATTCATTTGTGGTAAAACTCTCATTGAAAGTTCCAATCGGATAAGGTTCTAAATCTTCCCAGTTCAACATTTTTTTATAAGCAAGCGGATGATCATGATACACAAATGCCGTCATTTCATCAATCTGAATGACATGTTCTTCAAATGCTTTAGGATCTAAACTTGTTGGCTCAATTAAAATAGCATAGTCTAAATCATTTTGAAATAGCATTTTTCTTAATTGGTTACTCCCACCTTCAATGATTTCAATTTGAATATCTGGATTGGCTAGAGTGAATTTCGGGAAAAACGAAGAAAAGAAAATACGTAAAATCAGCGAAGGAAGCCCTATACGAATCGTTCCTTTTTGTTTTGCTGCTTCTTTTCTTACCATATCATTCATTTGCTCATGTAACTTAGTAATTTGTTGAGCGTAAGCATATAATTTCTCTCCACTTGGCGTAAGAGAATCTAAACGACCGTTTT
Organism: Vagococcus sp. CY52-2; assembly: GCF_022655055.1. Lineage (NCBI taxonomy): Bacteria > Bacillati > Bacillota > Bacilli > Lactobacillales > Enterococcaceae > Vagococcus > Vagococcus changpingensis. The sequence goes on from NZ_CP093384.1 coordinate 1,567,753, forward strand.
TTCGATAAAACAAAACCAATTCCTCATTGGCTTCAAAATTTATAATCAACTGACTCAATGCAGATTGTGTAATATGAATTTTTTTTGCTGCTAAAGACAAATTACAACCACACTCGACAATATTCATAAAATAATATAACTGTTGAATATCCATGCTGTTAACCCCTTCTAGCTTCTTTCTTTTAAGAATACTCATACGCTAAATAAAAATCAACATAAAAGCGTTTGTCCGACAAAAAAAGCTACTAAATCCATGACTAATTTAGCAGCTTATACTCTATTTAATTCAAAAGTTTGTGATAATTGGAAAATTAATAATTAAAAATTAAACGAAAGCTCCTTGTCCAGTTAAGTAACGCCCAACAATTAGTGCGTTAATTTCGTGAGTTCCTTCATAAGAGTAAATTGCTTCACCATCAGCGAAGAATCGAGCTACGTCAGTTTCTAATGTAATCCCGTTACCACCACATACTTCACGACCTAAAGCAACTGTTTCTCTCATTCTTAAAGCATTATGCATTTTAGCCAATGCAGAGTTTTCTTCTAAGAATTCACCTTGTTCTTGTAAGTTAGCTAATTGTGCAGAGTAAGCTAATGTTGCGACAACGTTTGCTTCCATACGAGCTAATTTTTCTTGAACTAATTGGAATGAAGAAACTTTTTTACCAAATTGGTCACGCTCTTTAACATATTTAAGTGCAGCTTCTAATGAACCATAAGTCATACCCATTGCTAAATGAGCGATGTCCGCACGTGTTGCGCGTAAAATACGAGCAACATCTTTAAATCCATTAACATTTTCTAAGCGAGTGCTGTCGTCAACTTCAACGTTATCTAAATAGATATGACCATTTTGTACTTCTCTTAAAGCAACTTTATTTTGGATAACATCAACTCTAAGTCCTTTTGAACCACCAGGTACGATGAAACACTTAATTTTGTTATCAGCTGTATCACGAGCAAAAATTGGTAAGATATCAGCAGTGTTTGCTCCACCAATCCAACGTTTTTCTCCGTTGATAACCCATTTGTCGCCTTTTTTCTCAGCAGTTGTTGCAAGTCCACCAGCAATATCTGACCCATGATCTGGTTCAGTTAAACCAAAACATCCTTGCCATTCAAATGACGCCACTTTTGGTGCGTAATGAGCGATTTGTTCTTCACTACCACCCATTAAGATTGTGTTGTAGCATAATCCACCATGAACTGTATAGAATGTTGCGATTGAAGCGTCTAATTTAGCAAGTTCTAAATATAAAAAGGCATTATATAATTCACTTGGTTTACGTTTTCCTTCACGTCCTTCAAATAATAATGGACTGTTCATTACACCAACTTTAGCAATTTCACCAAATGCTTCAAATGGGAATTCAGCTTTTTCCCAGTGCTCATTAATAACTGGTTTTACTTTTTCTTCTAGAACTTTTCGTAAATTTTTAAGAACAGTGAATTCACCTTCAGTCAACCCTCTTGAAAAGGCATACAAATCTAACGGATAAAACTCTTTCAATTCTTCTAAATATGACATGTTGTGTTCCTCCAAAAATTTATTTTTTGTTATTTCCTACTTACAATCAAATAATAATCCGTTTTCACGAACATTGCTACTTAACAAAAATTATGTAAACTATTAGTTTTATTAATACTTTTATAAAGCCTTTACATTATTTAGTTTTTGCTCTTTATTCTATGATAAGAGTTGCCTTTTTTTTAGATTATAATAATTATCAAATAATAACAATTAATTGTAAACGGATTATTTTATGTTATGATAGACATATAAAATAGCATTGGAGGAATAGATAATGAGTTTTGATTTTACAGACAGAGGACAAAAACCAGTAGTAGAAAACGTTGAAGAATGGACCTTGGCAAATGACAATTACCGTACAACTGTATGGACAGGCAAAAAAATGCAAATGACTTTAATGTCCATTCTACCTGGGGATGATATTGGTTTAGAAGTCCACCATGGTATTGACCAATTTTTACGTATTGAAGAAGGAAAAGGGTTATGCAAAATGGGAGATACTGAAGATAATTTAACATTTGTTAAAGAAGTTTCTGATGATGATGCCATTTTTGTTCCAGCAGATATGTGGCATAATGTTGAAAACATTGGTGATAAACCATTAAAACTTTATACTTTATACGCTGGTCCAGATCATTTACCTGGAACCGTTCATCCAACTCATCAAGATGCTATTGATGACCCTAATGAAGACTAAATAATATAAAACAAATGCCACAGCGAGCAACTCACTGTGGCGTGTTTTTTATTAATTTTAAGCAAAAAAAAATAGGCTTAACACCTATATAAAATCAGACACATGGTGGCACCAACTTAGTGCTGCTTCCTTCCAGATCTGACACGCTTCATCGGTCCACCATTGTCCTAGCCATAACGGCATGTATTATTGTACAACATTTTTTAATAGATTACTAGTCTTTTTTGCTTCTTTCTTTCTTTTTCTTATTTCTTTAAAAAAATGGGTTAATATTGTACTACATTCCTCTTCTAAAATTCCTTGTTCGACGTAACACTCATGATTAAAGCGACTATCTTGCAATAAATTCATCAAAGAACCTACTGTGCCACCTTTTGGATCCATCGCTCCAAAATAAACGTTTTCTATCCTCGATAAAAGAATTGCTCCGCTACACATTGGGCAAGGTTCAAGAGTGACAAACAAGTGAGCTTTTTCTAATCGCCAGCTCTCCACTTGTCTGTTTGCTTCTCTTATAGCAATCATTTCGGCATGTGTTGTAGCATCTTGTGAAAATTCACGTACATTATGTCCACGCCCTATGATTTTCCCATCCAAAATAACTACCGCTCCAATAGGAACTTCCCCCATCATATTAGCTTTTTTAGCCTCTAATAAGGCTTCATTCATATAATATTTTTTTTCTTGTTCTGATAATTTATTTAACTTCTCTAACATTTTTTAACCCCTCTATAAAAGATGTTTTTAAACTTTAGTTTTATGTTAGAATAACTTTAACATAAAATAAAGGATGATTTAATTTGAATAGACAACTACTTCAAACTCTTTTTCCTAATGGTTATTTCAACTCAGCGTATCACAAAGAATCAACTAAGTTGATAATTCCTATTGATAATGAATTCTTTTACATTTCAAAACAAGACATCTCACCTAGGGAAGAAACCCTACTAACTGAACTATTAATCAAACAACCCTTAACAAAAAAAATTGGCGGTCATCTTTGGTATGATTATTTATTTAATCAAGCTGAAATCCCTACTTCACCTGACTATTATCGTATCATTCAGATTAAAATAAGAAAAGATTCAGTTAATAAAAAATCTTGGCTTACTCATTTGTCAAAGCTATTTGATTCTATCGTTGATTCGTTTTTTATTGATGAAACGTCCGCTATTTTAATTGAAAAACGAACCTCTGTTTCCTATTCTTTTCAAGATATTAAAGCTATGCTTCTAACTTTGGAAAGTGAATTTTTGATACAAACAACAGCTTTTATTGGTCAATTTTATCAGATCTCTCCAGAATTCATTACCTATTTTAAAGAAGAAAAAATAATTTTTAATAAATTTGTTTATAATTATCATCCAAATGATGTTTTCAGTTTTGAAGATGTCGCATTAGAATATCTAACCAAAAAAGCCATTAAGGAAAGCCCCTTAATGACTAAATTATACACATCGACTATTTTTGATAAAGATACTATTCTAATGATTAAAACATTATGGAATGAAAAAGGTAATATTACCTCCAGTGCCAAGAAGCTCTATACTCATCGAAATACTTTACAATATAAACTTGATAAGTTTTCGGAACAAACAGGTATTTCTCTCAAAAATATGACTGAACTAACGCTATGTTACTTATGGATACTGTCGCTCTAGTTTCTATTATTATTTCCAAATAATAAAAATAGACGTAATACTTGTAAGAGTGATGCTACAGCTGCTGCGACATAAGTTAATGCAGCGGCCGTTAGTACTTTTTTTGCCATAACTAATTCATCATCTTCTAAAATATGATTTTCACTCAATATAGCTAATGCTCGCCGTGAAGCATTGAACTCTACCGGTAAGGTCACAACTTGAAAAAGAAAAGTTAAAGCAAAACACCATAACCCTATCGTCACTAATGCTGGTGTGGCACTAAAAAATATGGCACCAATTAAAATTAATGGAATAGATAGTTTAGCGCCAAAGTTAACGACTGGAACCATCGCAATCCTTAATTTTAATGGAGCATAATGTTTTTGATCTTGAACAGCGTGTCCACATTCATGGGCGGCGACACCAATCGCTGCAACTGACCTTGAATCTGCTACAGTTTGTGATAAACTAAGTATTTTCGTACTTGAATTGTAATTATCCGTCAAGTCTCCTGATATCTGTTGTACACCAACATTATGGATACCAGAGTCTTGTAAAATCAAACGAGCAACATCTGTTGCTGTGTACCCTTTTCTATTCATCACTTTGTCAAATTTTCGGTAAGTGCTATTCACATAACTAGATGCTACCATTGATAATAACATACCAATAATCACCAATATATAGGTGCTATCAAAAAATGGATAAAACATATTTCTATACCCCCTTATTATTGTCTCAATAACATTGTAACAGATTTTATAAAAAACATTTATAAAATAAATCAAATTTAGTAGTAGAAATCCTCTACTTAACAGTGTTTTAATAAATTCTTAATATTCTACATGGGTATTTTTGTTAAGTAGATTTTTTATACAAAATAAGGTATCTTTATAAGGTAAGGTTATTTTGAATCCTAATAACCACGTGACTATTATAAATAAAACTCATATGAAAGGAATACATCTATGCGTGAACTTCTAGATACTCCCACTCAGAGACGACTTCACATACTTGAACAACTTAATGAAGTCTCTAATTGGATTAGCTCTAATGAACTGGCAAAAAGTAATAATGCCTCATTAAGAACGATAAATAATGATGTGAGTTATTTAAAAGAAAATTGGTACCCACATCTACTCATTGAAACATCTAAAAAAAATGGGGTGCGTTTACAAACACAACCCAGTAGTCATATTGAGGTAGTTTATCGATACGTCCTAAAAAATTCAGAAGCTTTTCGTTTAATCGAATCTGTTTTTTTTGACACCACACTTAGTATAGAAAAATGGGGTGAAAAGCTATTTATCAGTGAATCTTCCTTGTATAGAATCACAGGGGATGTTTCAAAATCATTAAAAAAATATGGACTTACTCTCGAAAAAAAACCGTGTCGCGTGATTGGGAAAGATGAGTTTTTTGTTCGATTTTTCTATACAAATTATTTTTTCGAAGCATATCAAATTAATGAGTGGCCTTTTCCTTCTGATAAGAAAAAAACCATTCAATTTGTGAAAGATATTGTAGAGTATTTTAATGAAGAGGTCTCCGAAAAAGACCTGCTACTTATTAGTTATCTTCTTTGCATATCACTAACTCGTCAAAGCCAAGAATTTTTTATCGAAGGATATGACAAAAATATCTTTACAAAAGAGATGTATCACTCACTCAATCGCAATGCAAACGACTTAGCTAATATTGCTAAAGACTATGGCTTATTAATTAACGATCAACTCATCTATGATTTGATGTTTTCCTTGTATTACCATTTAATTAATTGGCATTCTGAAGAGGAATATCTACACGTTACAAAAGAAATTAAGCACTTAATGAAAAATATTCGAAATGTGTTTGATTTCACTCTAACCAATCAGTTATCTGATAAAATTGAGAATTCAATGAAACATACTTATTTAAAACATACAATCTATCCCTATCCAAATTATATTATTTTTAATAAAAAATTTTATAACGCTATAGCGATAAAAAAATTATTTCCTACCATGGCACTCGTGATTGAACAAGAATTAATCAAATTAGAAAAATCAACTGACTTCCCATGGTATACTGATTATTTTTATGAAGTACTTTGTACAATTATGATTCAATGGACGGACTTACCAACATTATTAGAAAATAAAAAACAAAAAGCTAAAATTCTTGTTATGAGTAGCCTAGGGTATGACCATTCAGACTTCTTATCTAAAATGATTCAAAAAAACTTTGTTAACAAAGCTATCATTGAAGCATATACACAATCTGTTATTTTTATTGATGATATTCCAAAAGAATATTTTCAATCTTACGATATTATTATTAGTACATTTGACTCTGAAATATTGCCGCAAGATAAATTAGTTGTTATTGATGATATTCCATCAAATTCCGATTGGGGGACAATCCGGCGAGCAATTAACAATACTCATCAACTAGATGAAAAAGTAGTCACTTACTTAAATAATAATTATTACTAGGAGTTTTATACATGTTAGATTTTGTTAATGCTATTTTAATCAACTTGTCTATCATCGTTAGTACTGCATTGACTCTTTATTTCCTATCTGTTAGACAATCTTTGACAGATAATCAAGTTGATTCAGATTTTATGAATCATACCGGTCACCTTTTGCTATCTAAAAACCATCAGATTTTTTTAGGAATCATTGTAGGCATACTCTGTTTTTTTATTTCATTAAACAAAATACCCGTTCCTTTATATGGTGGAATCAGCGTTGATGTTAGATATTTGCCCATCTTTTTTTCTATTTATTATGGTTCAACATTAATAGGAGTATTTAACGGTGGCACACTGATTATTTTAAAACTAATCCAATACAGCCTTAGAAGTGCACATATGTATGAAATTTTTAATAATATTTTTCTGACTATTTCACTCGTTATTTTAGCTACTATCATAAAGAAACAACATTTTTCACAAAAAAAATCAGTATTAATTTTTCTTGTCGTAGCCTTGTCAATTCGATTAGGGACATTTTGTATCCTTTTTTCTCCACCTACGTCGATTAAAGTATTAATTAATGTTTTATCATACATTATGATTTTTTCATTAGTCTTTTTATTTACAGCATGGTTAATTGATTCATCTATCTCAATTTCCAAAACAATTCATGTTTATCGAACGTCATCAATTTATGACCATCTTACAAAGTTATACAATAAAGAATCATTCTATTTTTTCTTAGATCATGTTTACCATGATTTAATTATGAACCAAGCAACTTGTGGAGTTGCCATATTAGATATTGATAATTTTAAACAAATCAACGATCACCATGGTCACTTAGCTGGAGACCAGGTTTTAATTCATATTGCTAATCTATTAACACTAGATAAGCCATCTTTAGAATCTCCTAGAATTTGTCGAATCGGAGGAGATGAATTCGCGATGATCTTTAAATCACCTATAATTCAGCCTGAAGAGTTTATCGAAAAAAAATTAATACAAATAAACCAAACTCCTTGTATTTATGAAAACTTAACGATTCCAATAGAAATATCTTGTGGTTTAGCTATTATTAAAAAAACAAGTATTAAAAATAAAAATTTTAGTACTGAAGATATGTTCAAATTAGCTGATAGCATGCTTTATAAAGCAAAAAAAATTGGAAAAAACCAACTCGTTACAACTTATCGAACTATTTAAAAAGCTTTAAAAATGGGTACTCCAATTTTAAAGCTTTTATATTAACTTAAAAGAGGGAAATTGTATGAATTATTATGACCAACATTTACATACTCATCATTCATTTGACTCGGAAGAATCATTTGAAAATTATTTAAACACTTACTCACCTGACTTTTTCGTTACAACTGAACACCTAGATTTAAAGAACCCCTGTGTCAATGGCAAAGACAGTATTCCTGATTACCACCTATACAATGAAGAAATTAATCGCCTGTCTCTTAACACTCATACCAATCTTCTCAAAGGAATAGAAATAGGTTATGTCAATACTCAAGCTACATTACTTAACGATTTTCTAAAAGGCAAAGAATACGACGTTATTTTACTTAGTATTCACCAAAATGGCGTATTTGATTATATGGATGACGATGTTTTAACATTAGATACAGATGTTTTAATCAGTGATTACTATTCTAGAATGTTAGATGCTGTTAAATCAGCTAAATTTGGTAATATCTTGACACACTTTGATTATGGTGTGAGGCGACTTAATTTATCCGTTAATGAGTTTAGACTAATAGCTGAACCTTATTTAGTTAATATTTTTAAAAACATCATAGAAAAAAATATTGCCTTTGAACTAAATGCTAAAAGTTTTATCAAATATGGTAACAAAGAGCTTTATGAATATGCGATTCCTTTATACATCTCTTTAGGAGGAAAATTATTCACTTTAGGATCTGACGCCCATGTTGCAGAAGATTATGAATTAGGATTTAAAGAAATGAAAAACTTATTAATTAAAAACGGCATCTTTGAATTAGCTGTCTATCAAAAGCAACAACTAATTATGGTAAACATATAAAAAACGGCAAACATTCAAGAACCATATGAATGTTTGCCGTTTCTTCTATTTGTCTTTTCTTGCTCTTAATGCTGATAAAATAGACACAGTATCCACTACTTCTTGCAACATGGCACCGATTAGTGTCGGAATAATTCCTAAACTAGCAATAAGCATCAAGATAACACAAATAAAAATACCAATCAACACTGATTGCTTTGCTATCTTCATTGTGTTTTTGGATATGTCTATCGCATCTGTCACTTTGGACAAATCATCTTTTAAAATAACAGCATCTGCACTTTCACTAGCAGCGCTTGAACCATGAGCCCCCATTGCTATTCCAACATCTGCCATTGCAAGGGCTGGTGCATCATTCATCCCATCTCCTACCATAATAGCTGGAGAATTGGTTTGCGTTAATTCTTTAATAATGTCTATTTTTTCTTGTGGTAAACATTTTGCATGAATTTCTATGATACCCACGATATCCCCAATTTTTTTTGCTATTTGTAGATTATCTCCTGTAATCATTAAAATACGATTGATGCCTAATTGTCTTAATCGTTTAATTGTTTTTTGTGATTCAGGCCGAACAATATCTTCAAATTCGATGTTTCCAACGTATTTATCATCAATAGATACATAAACTGCCGTATTCTCAGTTGTAGAGTGTATAGTGTCAGCTACATAGTTAGCTTTTCCCACTTTAACTAATTGATCCTTTATCTTTCCTTGTACACCTTCACCCGTCACTTCTTTCAATTCTGTCACATCCAACAAATCAATTCCCTGTGATAAAGCATATAATACTAAAGAACGTGCTAAGATATGAGTTGATTCTTGTTCAATACTCGCTGCCAATTGGATAAGTACTTTATCTGATAAAGTATCTTTAATACTTGTAATCCTATAAACATCTAAACTTCCTTCGGTTAATGTCCCAGTTTTATCAAAAGCAATACTTTGCGCATCAGATAATTTTTCAATTGTTGTTCCTGTTTTAACTACAACGCCATGTCGACTTGATCGACTCATACCTGCTACAAGTGCTATAGGTGCTGCTAAAATCAATGGACAAGGTGATGCAACAACCAATACTTGAGCAAATCTTACAGGATCTTTTGAAATAAACCATGCTACACCACCAATTAAATAAGAAATAATTGTAAAAGGAACAGCATATCTATCAGCCAAACGGACAAAATTTGCTGGCTTAGATTCAGATTCTTTGACTAATTTTACAATCGTTTGATACTGACTATCAGCAGCAATCTTTGTCACTTTAAATTTAATTGCCACGTCCCCATTAACAGAACCCGACATAACACTATCATTCACTTTTTTTTCAATGAATCTTGACTCACCTGTCAATGAGGATTCATCAAAAGAGGAGATTCCCTCGATAATTGTTCCATCTACTGGAACAATTTCTCCAGGTTTTACTAAAATCACATCCCCTACCTTCACTTCTTCCACGCGATAATCTACCAACTTATTATTTTCTACTTTATGAGCAATTTGAGGCGTATTATCAAGTAGTGTTTTTAGTTCTTTCCCAGCTTGACCTGCTGCATAATCTTCCAAACTATCCCCACCAGTTAACATCACTAAAACCATTAAACTTGCCCAATATTGCCCAACGGCCAGAGTAGCAACAATAGCAGTAATAGCTAAAATATCCACACCATATTTTCCTGATTTTAGGGTTTTAATCATGCCAATAAACATAGAAATAGTTGTCATACCACCAATAACTATAACAATCCAATATGCTACCATAGACTGATGACATACAAATTCAGCAATCAACGCTATGACACCTGCAAAAATAGTTAATAAAAACTTCCTCAAATTTGTCATATTAATTCTCCTATCATTAGTCTTTTATCATATTTTATCACTAATGTCTTTAATCAAATAAAAATAATACTTAAATGAGAAAAGTAATCATTTAAATGTTGAAAAGCCATAGAATCTTCTTATTTTTTTAGTGATTGAGTGATAATTTTCTTATACAATAACGACTGACTATAAAAAGGAAGTGACACAATGTTAACAAGCTATTCAACCATTCTCGTTCTATTCATCATTATCTCATTAGGTTATTTTCTATCAAAAAAGGGAATTTTTACCAAACAAGTTGGAACAGCCTTATCATTTTTTGTTATTAATTTTGCCTTACCTTTAGAAATATTTCTTCGTATCACTCGTGATTTTACCAAACAAAGACTCCTTTTATTATTCAAAGACTCCTTTTTTCCAGTATTAACGATTAGTTTAGTATTTGTTATCGGATATTTGATTGCTCACCTATTAAACATTGCTAAACATCAAATTGGAGCCTTTACTCTGTGCTTTTCATCTCCTAGTGCAGCATTTATTGGTTTACCAATTATTTTAGGCTTATACGGTGATAAAGGTCTACCTTATGCTTTATTAGCCTATATTGTGACTAGCGTATCTACCTGGACAATTGGCGTGATGTTGCTTAACCACGATAGTAATCTTACCTCGAGTAAACATAATGCTTTTGATATCAAACGAACAGTAAAAGAATTATGCAGTCCTCCAATAATAGCCTTTTTAATCGCCAGTATGTTTGTTTACTTTAATATTCCAATTCCTTCAATCGCTACCTCTTTATTTGGCTATATTGGGGAAACAACTTCTACCTTGGCAATGCTATACATTGGGACAACCATCTATGAAACCGGAATAAAAAATTTAACTTTTTCAAAAGAAACTGTTGGAATTTTAATAGGACGTTTTGTCGTTTCCCCATTAGTAGTCATACTACTAGCAACTTTCTTTCATCTTCCCCCAATAGTGGGAGCAGTTTATTTGATTCAATTTAGTATTCCTGTATCAAATACCGTGGCAATACTAGCTGGTGAAAAACAAATAGATGTCAGTTTTACAGATGCCTCATTAACCTATTCTTTATTTGCTTATCTTTTAGCATTTCCTATCTTAATGAAGTTAGTATCTATCTTTTTTTAATCAAAAAACCAGCTACTTTTATTATAAGTAACTGGTTTTTTATTATTTTTGTACGTATATCGCTAAAGATTGATAGGGCTGAATATCTAACTCTTTTTCTATTGTTTCACATGCCACATTACTAATTAAAATATTTCCAGAAAAAAATTCATCTGGGATAGTCACGTTAATTGGGGCATCAGAAAAATTATTTAGCACAAGCAATGAATCCGTTTCGTAACGACGAATGTATCCATAAATACGACTATTTTCAACCTCAAATGGTTCATAATTTCCCATTGAGATAACCTGATATTCTTTCCTTAATTGAATCAGTTGTTGGTAAAAGGAAAAGATACTGCCATTTTTCAATTCATTTTCAACTGTAATATCATCATATTTACCTATAGATAACCAGGGCTCTTGTTTGCTAAATCCAGCATAGTCCGTACTATCCCACTGCATAGGTGTTCTAGAGTTATCTCTAGACTTATGTTGAATGACTTCGATGGCTTCATCATGACTTAATCCATCTTCTAATAACTGAGTATACGCATTATGGGTTTCAACATCTTGATAAGAAGTCAACTTATCAAATTGAGGATCTAGCATACCAATTTCTTCTCCCATATAAACATAAGGTGTCCCTCGGTTTAAATGAATTGCTGCTGCTAACATTTTTGATCCACGTACACGATATTTTTCCCAATCAACAAAACGATTAATAGCGCGCGGTTGATCATGATTATTCCAAAACAAGGCATTCCAACCATTACCTTTACTCATACCTGTTCCCCATTCATGAAGCGTTGATTTTAGTTCGTTAAAATCATATGGCATGATAGTCCATTTTTTTCCATCTTTATAATCAACTTTCAAATGATGGAAATTGAAAATCATACTTAACTCTTCTCTTTCAGGTACAGTATATAAAATGCCGTTTTCAATAGTAGTTGAACTCATTTCCCCTACAGTAATAATAGATGGATCTTTTCCAAACGTTTCGCGGTTCATTTCATGAATAAAAGTATGCGCGATTGGTTTGTCCGTGTACTCAGCTTTTCCAATCATATCAGTCGCATCTTTTAATACATCATCTTTTCCAATGACATTAATAACATCAAATCGTAACCCTTTTACACCTAAATTTGTCCAGAAATCAACGACTTTATATAATTCTTTTCTAACATTTGGATTTCGCCAATTTAAATCAGCTTGTGTTTTATCATATAAATGTAAAAAGTAATCATCGGTCTGACCAAATCGCGACCAGGCATTTCCACCAAATTTTGACTCCCAATTTGTCGGTTCACTTCTTAATATAAAGAAATCTTGATAATAAGTATCACCATTCACTGCTTTTTTAAACCACTCATGTTCAATTGAAACATGATTTAGTACCATATCAAGCATGATTTCTATATTTCGTTCACGTGCTTTTTTTACTAATTCTTTAAAATCATCTTCTGTTCCAAAAACAGGATCAATCGCAATGTAATTGGAAATGTCATAGCCATTATCCTTTTGTGGACTTGGATAAATAGGGTTCAACCAAATCATATCTATTCCTAACGTTTCTAGATAGGGTAATTTTTCAATAATTCCTTGTAAATCACCCACTCCATCACCATTTTTATCATAAAATGATTTTGGATAAATTTGATAAATTACTTTATCCTTAAAACTCAATGAGGCCACTTCCTTTACTAAATCGATTTTACTTGTAAAATACTGGTGTCTTTATTTACGTAACCATCTTTTATAATTGGATCTACTTGATAACTATCTGAATTTGTAATCACAATTTGTGTTTGGGTTAAGAATCCTGATTCTTTAATGCCCTCAATATCAAAATCTAATAATAAATCACCGACAGTCACTCTATCACCTTGTTTGACATGTGTTTCAAAATATTGACCATTTAAATTGACAGTATCTAATCCCACATGAATTAACATGTCAATGCCATGATCATCTGTAATCCCAATGGCATGTTTACTTGGAAAGACTAAACTAATTGTTCCGCTCATTGGAGCATAAACATGACCTTCACTTGGTTCAATCACAACACCTTGTCCCATCGTACCTTGTGAGAATACTGGATCTTTTGATTCAGTAATTGGTGCCATATCTCCTATCAATGGCGCATAAACTGTTACGACTTCACTGACTACTTTTTCAGGAGCAACCGGCCCACTTAAACTAACGTCTATTGGTGAAATCGCTTCTCCTACTCTATCCAACTGATTAAAAATACCTGCTCTTCTAAAGAACAAGGTTAAGACGAATGGGACTGCCACAGCGATGATCATTCCGATAAAGAATACACCGTAATATTTTGGCACAATCGCTAAAATACCTGGTAATCCACCCACTCCAATTGATAGGGCTCTAACACCAAATAACGTCACAAACAAACCAGCAATTCCACTACCAATCATTGCCGCAACAAATGGGTACATATATTTTAAATTAATCCCAAACATCGCAGGTTCTGTTACACCTAACCAAGCTGAAATAACTGATGGAACAGATACTTGTTCTTCTTTTTTATTTCCTCTATGAGCATAAACAACAGCTAAAACAGCTGCCCCTTGAGCAATATTTGATAAACAAATCATTGGCCAAAGATTGGTTGAGCCAAAATCTGCTACTAGTTGTTGATCAATTGCTAAGGTTGTATGGTGTAATCCTGTAATAACAAGTGGGGCATAAAAAGTACCAAACACCGCTGCAAACAGCCAATTTAATGATGATGTTAAACCTGTATTAACCACTGTTGAAATAGCTGAACCTATTTTCCAACCAATTGGCCCTAAAATTAAATGAGCTGCTAAAATAGTTGGTAATAAAGCAAAAAACGGAACAAATATCATTGAAACAGCTTCTGGAATATGTTTTCTTAAAAATCGTTCCAGATATACTAACATAAATCCTGCTAACATCGCTGGAATAACTTGTGCTTGATACCCAATTTTATCCATTGTAAAGAAACCAAAATCCCAACTCCAATTAGCTGCAATATCTGCCGCACTTGTTGAGTTTACTGCATAGGCATTTAAAAGTTGTGGAGAAACCAATGTAATCCCTAAAACAATCCCTAATATTTCAGTTCCTTTCATTTTTTTAGCAATACTCCATGTAATTCCTACTGGTAAGAAATGGAAAATCGCTTCACCTGGTAACCATAAAAATCCATTAACTCCATTCCAAAAAGTAGATGACTCTGTAATCGTTTTACCATTTAAAAATCCCATCGGAACAGCTTCTAAAATATTTCTAAAACCTAAAATTAATCCTCCAACAATAATTGCTGGCAATAATGGCGTAAAAATTTCCGCTAGAACAGTTACTGCACGTTGTAGCATGTTTTGATTTTGTTTTGCTGCTGATTTAATTTCCTCTTTTGTTCCACCTTGAATACCTGAAATAGACATAAATTCTTGATAAAATGTTGGTACTTCATTCCCAATAATGACTTGGAACTGTCCAGCATTTGTAAAAATCCCTCTCACACAAGAAATATCTTCAATCTTATCTTCCTGTGCTTTTGATGGATCGTTTAACACAAACCTCATACGTGTGGCACAATGTGTGACTGCGGCAATATTTTCTTTACCACCAACATAGTCTAGTAATAATAATGCATCTTGATTAAATTTTCCCATCTTCTTTCTCCTTTCACTTGTACATACAAGTTATCTTAAATAAAATATACACCCTCCTCACCACTTTGTAAAGCGCTAACACATTTTATTTATTTTTCATTATTCCAATTCACATCATTTTGTCATAAAAAATCTAATAAAATAGCTTATTTTCACTATAACTGTACACTTATATAGTCAAATACTAACAAGCTATCAATTTAATGATTGATTTATTAAAATTCTTTCATAATTAAAACGCTTTTATTTTTTTCTTTTATACTAACTTGTATAGTTGTTCATACAAGTTTAATTGAAGGGGAAAATAGGAATGAAAGCATATGAGGTTATTTACCAATCAATAGAAAATAGTATTTTAAGAGGAGAATTTTTACCTGGAGATTATTTACCTAGTGAAAATCAATACGTGAAACAATTTAAAGTATCTAGAGATACTATAAGAAAAGCATTAAATCTTCTTATGACTAACGGTTATATTCAAAAAATACATGGAAAAGGGTCGCTTGTTTTAAAACGAGAACAGTTAAGATTTCCTATATCTGGATTAACAAGCTATAAAGAATTGCAAAATGCTTATGGTTATCAAAGTATTACGAACGTTATTTTCTTAGAAAAAATCATTATTGACAAAAAACTTGAATCACTCACTGGATTTTCTGTAGGAGAACAAGCATGGAAAATGATTCGAACTCGTGAAATTGATAAACAAAAAATTATTTTAGATACGGACTATCTTTTATGTCGATTTATTCCTACTCTCACAAAAGAAATCGGTGAAGACTCTATTTATAAACACATCGAGAAAGACTTAAATTTACAAATTTCATTTGCGGAAAAAGAAATTCGCGTAGTGAAATTAAATCAAGAAGAAAAACAATACCTTGATTTAAATCCTCAAGATACCAATATTGTTTCCATTCAAAGTCGCGTCTTTTTAGCTAATGCAGAACAATTTCAATATACAGACAGCAGGCATCGTGTGGACAAATTTTTATTTTATGACTTTGCTAGAAGAAATCCCTCAACTATATAACAAATCCAAAATCACCCACTAGATAACTCTAATGGGTGATTTTGGATTTTATTCAGATTTTTCTTTTGTTTCTTCTTTTTTCTCTTCTTTAGGTTTTTCAATCATTGCTTTACGTGAAGCATTAACGCGTCCTTGACGGTCAATTTCTGTCACTTTCACAAGGATTTCATCGCCTAATTTAACCACATCTTCTACTTTATTCACACGTTCATGTGAGAATTGAGAAATATGCACTAACGCATCTTTTCCTTTAAATAAGTTAACAAAAGCACCGAATTTTTCAATTCTTACAACTTTAGCTAAGTATACTTGTCCCACTTCAACTTCACGAACTAAGTCTTTAATGATTTCAATCGCACGGTTGATTTTATCTTGATCTTGATGAGCAATACTTACATTACCATCTTGATCGATATCAATTTTAACATCAGTTTCTTCGATAATTTTATTGATGGTTTCGCCACCTTTACCGATAACATCTTTAATTTTTTCAGGTTTGATTTGAATCATTTCAATCTTAGGAGCATATTTACTTAACTCTTTACGAGGTTCAGCAATTGTTGATGTCAATTCAGCTAGTATTTCCATACGTGCTTTTTTCGCTTGAGTTAAAGCTTCTGTTAAGATAGCCTCTGTAATTCCTTCGATTTTAATATCCATTTGTAATGCTGTAATACCATCTTTTGTTCCGGCAACTTTAAAGTCCATGTCACCCAAGTGGTCTTCCATACCTTGTATATCTGTTAAGATAGTGTAGTTATCCCCATCCATTACAAGTCCCATTGCAATACCCGCAACAGGTGCTTTGATTGGAACACCAGCATCCATTAAGGCTAAAATTCCTGCACAGATACTTGCTTGAGAAGAAGATCCATTTGATTCTAATACCTCTGAAACCACACGAATCATATATGGAAATTCTTGTTCATTTGGAATAACTTGTGCCATCGCACGTTCACCTAATGCACCATGTCCGATTTCACGACGACCTGGTGATCTCATTGGTCCAGTTGAACCAACTGAGTATTGTGGGAAGTTATAGTGATGGATGAATCGTTTACTTTCTTCCACACCTAATCCATCAATAATTTGATGTTCGCCAAGTGGTGCTAATGTACAAACTGATAAAGCTTGCGTTTGTCCACGAGTAAATAATCCTGAACCATGAACACGAGGTAAAATTCCTACTTCAGATGATAACGGACGGATTTCGTCAATTTTACGACCATCAGGACGGACTTTTTCAACTGTAATCAGACGACGAACTTCATTTTTTTCCATGTCTTCTAAAATTTGACGTACTTCTTTCATCCATTTAGCAGACTCTTCGTCTTCAGCAAATTTTTCTTCGTAAACAGCAATCACTTCATCTTTTAAAGCTGAAATATTGTCTTCACGAGCTAATTTTTCTTCTGTTTGAATGGCTTGTGTCATACGAGGCATATATGTATCATTGATTTCTGTTTCTAGCTCAGCGTCAACTTGTAATAACTCGATTTCCATTTTTTCTTTGCCAATTTCATTGGCAATTTCTTCTTGGAAAGCCACTAAACGTTTGATTTCTTCATGACCAAATAACAGTGCACCTAACATATCTTCCTCAGATACTTCTTTTGCACCACTTTCAACCATATTAATCGCATCTTTTGTTCCAGCTACTGATAATTCAATCGTTGTTTGTTCTGCTTGTTCAACAGTTGGGTTGATAACATACTCACCGTCAACAAAACCAACTTCAACACCAGCAATTGGGCCATTAAATGGAATATCAGATACACATAGAGCTAAAGATGAGCCTAACATTGCTGCCATTTCAGGTGAGCAATCTTGCTCAACACTCATAACAGTGTTCGTAATTTGAACTTCATTACGGAATCCTTCAGCAAACATTGGACGGATTGGTCTATCAATTAAACGAGCAGTTAATGTTGCTGTTTCACTTGGACGGCCTTCACGTTTAATGAATCCTCCTGGTACTTTTCCAACAGCATACATTTTTTCTTCATAATTAACTGTTAGTGGGAAAAAATCAACATCTTTCGCTTGTTTTGAAGCTACAGCGACACTTAATACCACCGTGTCACCATATCTTACTAACACTGCTCCATTTGCTTGCTTGGCTAATTGTCCGATTTCAACAGATAATGGACGGCCTCCCCAAGTTGTTTCAAAAACACGTTTTTCACTATGCACTATAATTTTTCTCCTTTGCATACTCGAGGTGAACAGACTACTAAACAAATATCAATCATCTCAAAAATTTAAGAAAACTCATATTTGCATAGTAGACAATCAGCTCATCCTCGGTTTTTTATTAAAAGAAAAGCGAGATCAAAACGACCTCACTTATCCTCCTATTTTTGACTCAATTGATTAACGACGTAAGCCTAAACGTTTGATTAATTCACGGTAACGTTGAACATCATTTTTACGTAAGTAAGCTAATAAGTTACGACGGTGACCAACTTTTTTCATTAATCCACGGTATGAATGGTGGTCTTTTTTATGCACGTGTGCATGCTCGTTTAATGCATTAATTTCTGCAGTTAAAACAGCGATTTGTACTTCTGGAGAACCAGTATCTCCTTCGTGACGTGCGTATTCTTTAATGATTTCGTTCTTGCGTTCTTTTGAAATTGCCATGTCTTTCACCTCTTCTATATTATTTCCCCAAAACTGAGTATATCGTTGGTGATTCGATGTACCAAGTAATAGGCATGTGACGATTTATCACACAATGGTACTTTACATGATTTTTAGCATAAAAGCAACTGTTTCATACACTTAATTCTCGTTTTATTTATCTTTTTTGTACCAATCATAATGAAATATTCCGTCTCTATCTTTTCGCTCGTAAGTATGTGCACCAAAATAATCTCTTTGTGCTTGAATAATGTTGGCTGGTAAGTCTTTTGAGCGGTATGAATCATAATAAGAAATCGCCGAAGACAAGCTTGGTACTGGTACACCTAGTTTAACAGCTAAAGAAACAACTTCTCTTATATCACGTTGGTATTCTGATACAATACTTAAAAAGTAGTCATCTAACATTAGATTTTTTAGTGTTGGATTCTTTTCATAAGCATCTGTGATTTTTTGTAAAAATTGTGCACGTATAATACAGCCCTCACGAAATATTTGAGCGATTTCTCCATAGTTTAATGACCAATTGTATTCATTACTTGCCATCATCATTTGTGAGAATCCTTGTGCGTAACTCATAATCTTACTAAAATATAAGGCTCTTCTGACTTTTTCTATCATGACGTTTTTATCTATGTTTTTATCTATGTCTATATCAGCATCTGGTCCTGGTAAAATACGACTTGCCTCGCATCGCTCTTCTTTTAAAGCTGACATAAATCTAGCAAAAACTGCTTCTGTTACAAGAGGTAATGGAACACCTAAATCAAGTGCATTCTGACTGGTCCATTTCCCAGTTCCTTTATTGCCTGCTTTATCTAGTATGTGTGTGACGATGTAATCTTGCGTGTCTAAATCATCTTTCTTCATTAATAGTTCAGATGTAATCGTCATTAAGTAGCTGTTTAGTTCGCCATCATTCCAAGAATTAAAAATTTGAGAAATTTCTTCTATATTAAGACCCAATCCTTTAGATAAAATATCATAACTTTCAGCAATCAGCTGCATATCACCATACTCAATACCGTTATGAACCATTTTAACAAAATGTCCAGCCCCGTCTGGTCCAATATAAGACACACAAGGTTTTCCATCACGAGCTTTAGCTGCGATATCTTCAAACAAAGGTTTAATTAAATCATATGCTTCACGTTGACCACCTGGCATGAGTGATGGTCCGTTTAGTGCCCCCTCTTCTCCACCAGACACACCTGAACCTACAAACTTAATTCCAAACTCTTTCAAGTAATTACTTCGTCTGAGTGTATCAGTATAATGAGTATTTCCTCCATCAATCAGTACATCATCTTTATCTAAATAAGGTACTAACTGCTCAATGATAGTATCTGTTATCTTTCCAGCAGTTACCATCAGCATTATTTTTCGAGGTGTTTCAATTGATTCAATAAAAGAGTCAATTGTTTCAAATCCTTTAATGTTTTTTTCTGGATGATTTTTTAAAAACTCATCTGTTTCATGATAAAAATGACTGTAAACGGACACGCTATATCCTTTCCCTTCACTATTTAAAGCCAAATTTTTTCCCATAACACCTAATCCGACCATACCAAACTGCTGCTTACTCATTTAATCAATTGCCTCCTGTAGCTTTTTCCATTAGTTATAAATCCTTTAAAATAATAACATAACTGATTTAGTTTCTTAGAAAAATATGAAAGTTTTCATCGTTCTATTACCAAATTAAAATAAGTAAAAATAACATTTATTAAGGGTTTAAGCGATTTATTTATTTCTCAAGGTTTTCATTTTATGGTAAAATGAAAAGTACTATATTAGAATAGAAAGGAAGGGATATTGATGATTACAATGGATGATATTATCCGTGAGGGGCATCCTACCCTTCGTGAAGTTGCCAAAGAAGTTGAGTTACCTTTATCAGAAGAAGATATTGAACTAGGTAAACGTATGCAAGAGTTTTTAAAAAACAGTCAAGACCCAGAACTTGCAGAAAAATACAAACTACGTGGTGGTGTTGGACTTGCCGCACCACAATTAAATATTTCAAAACGCATTATTGCAATTGAAATTCCTAGTCAGTCAGAAGAAGATACTGAACCACTTTTAAGCACTGTCATGTACAATCCCAAAATAGTGAGTCACTCAGTTCAACAAGCTGCTCTTGAAGAAGGAGAAGGTTGTTTATCTGTTGACAGACCAGTGCCAGGTTACGTTATTAGAAATGCACGAATTACAGTTACTTATCATGATATAAATGGTGAAGAACATAAAATTCGTTTGAAAAATTACATGGCCATTGTGGTACAACATGAGATTGATCATATCAATGGTATTATGTTCTATGATCATATTAATGAAGAGCATCCAAATTATGCACCAGATGATGTGATTTTTATCCAATAAAAAGCTTGTCATACAAATTGTATGACAAGCTTTTTTGTTTTACTCGATTAATCTAAGTAGTGAACAGATTCATCTTTATTCAACCAAGAATAAGTTAACCCAATAACCAATCCCCCACCAATAAAGTTACCAATGAAAGTAAAAATCAAATTGGTCGCTACTGCACCAACCGTCATCCCAGCAATCATTCCACCTGATGAAAAATAGGCTAATGGGAAGTAAATGAAATTGGCGATAACGTGCTCAAATCCTAAGAAGGTAAAAATAAAAATAACTAGAATGATACCAAATAATCGACCCACATCATCTTTTAATTTCATCGACATCAAAACAGCCAGGTTAACAATCACATTGGCAAAAATCCCTTCTATTAATGTTTGAAGGATTCCCTTTTCAAATTTCCCCTCAACCAGATGCGTTAAAAAATTATCTGCTGGTAATCCTTTAAAAGATCCTGTAAGAGATAACATATAAGCAATAACGAGTGCACCGATTAAATTAAACAGCACACAAACCAGCAATATTTTTAACGCACGACTTGGTGCTAATTTCTTTCGGTAAGTCGCAACTGTCATATACATCATGTTAGATGTTCCAAGTTCTGCATTAAGAAAAATGATTAAAGCTAATCCCAAACCAAACGCCATCGCGTATAAAGCTTTTCCCGCTGCTGGGTCTGTAAATTTCAATCCTAATCCTATTGCAATCGCTGATCCTAAGCTCAGATATAGTGTTGCTAATACCGAACGCATCGCGTATTTCCCAAAATGTTTTTGGATTAATTCATCTTTTTTTTCGATGGACGCATCTAGTTTGGCCATCAATTCTGAATGTTGTGCCATTGTCTTATTCCTTCCTTTGATAACATTGTTATTTTTTGAGCAAACTTTTATTTATAGTAGATACTATATCTTAAAAACTCGTCCAAATCTACTAAAAGTTTAATAAAAATGTGGATAAAATACGTCAAATTTTTCTATTTAAACTTTTCTACAAAACATCAATTAATTCTTGTCTTTTCAAAATTGATAAAGTATAATGGAATTTGTGTAAAATAATGCAGCTAGAAAATAAGTAGCACGTTTATTAGTTTATTGCCTTTATGGGTTCAATTGCGTAACCGCGGCTGCAAAGGTGAAGATTGAAGAATAAACTAAGCGTCTATTAATATTTTCAAGAAATTATTTTACTCCAAATAAAAAATTATATTGGAGGATTTTTAAATGTCTCGTTATACAGGACCAAGTTGGAAATTATCTCGTCGTTTAGGCGTATCTTTATCAGGAACTGGTAAAGAATTAGCTCGTCGTCCATATGCACCAGGACAACACGGACCAAACCAAAGAAGAAACAAATCAGAATATGGTATGCAATTAACTGAAAAACAAAAATTACGCCATATGTACGGTTTAAATGAACGTCAATTCCGTAATCTTTTCATGAGAGCCGGAAAAATTAAAGAAGGTAAACACGGTGTTAACTTTATGGTTCTTTTAGAACAACGTTTAGACAACGTAGTATACCGTCTAGGTTTAGCTACAACTCGTCGTCAAGCACGTCAGTTAGTTAACCATGGTCACGTTTTAGTTGATGGCAAACGTGTTGACATCCCTTCATACGAAGTGGCTATTGGACAAATTATCTCTATCCGTGAAAAATCTAAAGATTTAACAATCATTAAAGATGCTGTTGAATCAACTTTAGGTCGTCCTTCATTTGTAAGCTTTGACGCTGAAAAATTAGAAGGTAGTATCACTCGTTTACCAGAACGTGATGAATTACCACAAGAAGTTGATGAATCTTACGTAGTTGAATTCTACAACAAATTACTATAAGATTTTCAATTATCTTTATGCAAAAAAAGAGATGGTTCCCATCTCTTTTTTTGTTTGTTATTTATTAATAAAAATCAATCATTAGTAGTCTTACCTGATGTGAAACATCGTTCACTATATTATTACAAGAACACCATTCCGTCTGATTATATCGTGATAAAAAGAATTAAGAGAATAACTACTAAAAAGGAATTTTTTTCCGACCACTCATTTTTACTCAATAAGTGATCTAAATATCGCTGCTTCTTATAATTTATTGTTACCTAAACTAAACTATTTGTTTCTATCTCTAAACGACTCTTTTTTGATAATGATTATTTCTTTAAAAATATCTTTATTTTCTTTTATGATTAATAAACATAATTAACCACATAATTAAAACAATAGAAAGTATCACCACATACATCCATTCATAATCAGAAGGAAAACGTGGTAGATCAATATTCATTCCATAAAAACCTGTAATTAATGTTGGAATAGCTAATGCTAAAGACCAAACAGTTAAAAATTTCATGGTATCATTTAAATTATTGTTCATAATACTATCAAAAATACGAGCAATACGGTCCACAATATCTGATTCTAATTCTGTCATATGGGCTACTTGATTTGCTTCAATGAGCGCATCATCTAAACGTTCTAAAGTTTGCTCGTCAAATCGTTGTCCCAATCTAGAACGCTTTATTTGTTCAAGTATTTCTAAATTATTTTCTGAAGCGCTAAGTAAAAATGTTAATGTTTGTTGTAAATAAGACAAACGAACTAAATCTTTATTTTTTACCTTTTCAGTCAACAAATCATCCATTTGATGTCGTTCTTTTGATATTTCTCTTAAAATTGGTAAATATCGATCTATCAATTCTCGAATTAATTCGAAAAGAAATATCATTGGTGTTGAATGAATATCTTGATTAATCGTATTTTTAATCCCATCATAACTTACTATGCTCTCACCCTCATTAAAAGAAAATAACTTATTGCCCTTTACTAAAAAACTAACTGGGCGAGATACATAACGAATCTCTTTTGGTTGTTTTGTTGGAACATGAATAACGATTAATTCCAAATCATTAACTGTATCGGTAATATAGTTACTTCTTTCGTAGATATCCCTTACATATTCTAGCGTTTCTTCTGGTAGATGGTATCGTTCTCTCAATATGTTTTTTTCACTTGATGATAAATGATGTGTCTCAATCCATTCAAACCTTGAATTTATTTGATGTTCAACCAACATAGACATTTCCCCTTTTTTTAATTATCCTAATAAAAAAGAAGCCATTTTATGATGACTTCTTAAGATTTCTATTTTCATTATACACTACCAATAATTAAAGGCATAAATAAACCCGCAATATTAAAATAAATCAACACACTAGTCAAATCACTCAACGTCGTTATAAACGGACCACTAGCAACTGCAGGGTCAAAACCAAGCTTCTCCATTAAAATAGGAATCAAGCTTCCTGCTAAGTTAGCAATCGTAATGGCACAAAGCATGGCTATTCCGATAACAAGTCCAAGTGGAAAATTTTGCTTCCAAAATCCAACTACTAAAAAAATAACTACCCCTGTTACAGCTCCGGTAATAATTCCTGTCAAAATTTCACTCATCACAAGTGAGAAAAAATTTAGTTCTTTATCATCGGATACTGCTAATTTTCTAACTGCCACAGCTAAAGATTGTGTTCCGGCATTCCCCGCAGTTCCTGTAATAAGAGATATAAAAACAGCCAAAATGCTAGCTTCACTAATCAAGACTTCATAATGACTGATTAAGGAGGCAGTAGACATTCCCAAAAAGAGCAACGTCACAAGCCACGGCAGGCGCTTCAAAGCAGCTTGAAATGAACTTTCAGTTGTTGCTTCAACGTCGACACCAGCTAGTCCAGAATAATCACTCGCTGCTTCATCGTCAATAACATCAATAATATCATCTACCGTAATAATCCCAAGTAAATGATTATTATCATCAACAACTGGGATAGCGAGAAAATCATAATCACGAATCATTTTTGCCACTTCTTCTTGATCTTCATTTACATTCACACTAATTACACGTTCACCCATCATGTCTTCAATCATCATATCATCATCACTGACAATTAAATCCCTTAAAGAAATAACTCCCACCAGTTGATTACTTGGACTAACCACATAGACATAATAAATAATTTCTGCTTCCTGTGCTTTCTTCTTTAATAGTGTTAGAGCAGAACGTACCGTTTGATTAGCAACAATGGATACGTATTCTGTTGCCATGATTGAACCAGCTGTTTTGTCCTCATAATGAAGTAGTTTTTTCATATTAACAGAAGTTTCAGGTTTCATTCTGTCTAGATATTTTCGCGCTGTTTCTTCTTCTAGCTGACTTAAAATATCCACCGCGTTATCGGTGTACATACTTTCTAAAATAGCTACAACATAGTTAGGTGACATTTCTGTAATATAGTCAGTCAATCCTTCATGGTCTTCTTCAATCACATCCAGCATATCTGCCATCTCTTTTGGTGAAAGATAAGCATACATTAGATGTCGTTCTTTTTTATCAAGTGATAAATAAAATTGTCCTTGTTCATATAAATGCCAATCTAAGAATTTTTCCCTAAATAATTCCATATCTTGGCGCTGTAAAAGGGACAATAACTCTTTTTCTTGCTCTTCTTTGTTTAACACTTCTGTCATACCAACGACTCCCCTTACTCTATTAACTCTTCCATATCATTTGGTAATGGCAACTCAAATGTTAATTCCTCTCTTGTGAATGGATGTAGGAAAACCAACTTCTGACAATGAAGTGCTTGCCTATTCAATCCTTTTGTTAAGTCCCCACCATATAACTCATCACCGATTAAAGGACAACCAATTGCTGAAAAATGGACACGAATTTGATGTGTCCTTCCTGTATGCAACTGTACAGCAACGTGGGCAATATCGCGATTTATTTCAACTAATTTATATTCCGTAATTGCACGTTGACCATTTTCGATGACACAACGTTTAATAATAGATGTCTCATCTCTTCCAATCGGCAAATCAATGGTTTCATGTTTTTTTAAACGAGACAAATCACCACCAACTAATGCATGATAATATTTTTTTAACTCACCTGATTGGAGTTGCTTGTCCATCATCGCATGGGCAAATCCATGTTTTGCAAACATCATCAAACCTGTTGTATCTCTGTCTAAGCGCGTCACGACATGAATGATACGATTAACATATTGTTGCTGATTGTAATAATATTTAACGTAATTGGCCATCGTACCATTTTTATGATATTGCGATGGAATAGAGGCCACTTCTGTTGGTTTATTAACTATTAGCAAATGCTCATCTTCATACACAATATCTAGTTTGGATTCAAAAGGAAGCATCGTTTCGTGCTCCCCTTCATCTGGAATGATAATCGTCACGACATCATCTAATTTGACTTCAAACTTTGTATTTCTAACTTGCTTATTAACTAAAAGTGTCCCACCTTGAAACTTTATTTTAGCTAAAAGTCGCCTTGATACTCCTTTATTATTTAAAAAACGTTTTAACGTAGTTTTTTCTTCATCTACTGTCCAACTAAATCTCATATTCTCTCGCTACTTTCTTTTGAAGTCCCTATAAAGGCGTTATTCACACGGCGCCAAAAATGGGTATGCCGATACAAGGCAAAATGAATTCTTTTTTCTGACAAACGAAATGTCACTTGTTTAATATTAGAATTAGTTAACGACAAGTTGTCCACATGTAAACTATATGTTTCTCGTTTTTTCATATCCAATTTAATCCATTCATCTGGTGCAATAATCATCGGAGAACCTAATGAACGATAAACTCGATTATTTAGTGAGGCAATTTCATTTAATTGAAGTGTATTTACTCGTGGATGAACAACTGCGCCTCCTAAACTTTTACTATACGCTGTTGAACCAGTTGGCGTTGAAACAGATAAGCCGTCTCCTCTGTAGCATTCAAACAACTCATCTTTTATATAGACATTTGCTACCATAGTTCGTTCCACATTTTTAATCGTCGCTTCATTAAGTGCTAAAAAATGTCTGTTTGCCATATTATTCGTATAAGTTAAACAAACATCTAACAATGGATAACTCACACTATTTTGCTTTTCTTCTTTCAAACTTCGAACTAATTCATCTATCTCATAATCTCGCCAATCAGTATAAAATCCTAGATGTCCCGTGTGAACACCAATAAACCTAACAGTATCTAATTGATTTTCATAAGCATGAAATGCACTTAATAACGTACCATCTCCACCAATCGTTATAACAACATCTGGATTTTTTTTATCTAAAATAAACCCTGCCTTTCGGAGCTTTGACAAAAGTTCTTGCGTAACTTTTCTTGAGGTTGGTTTACGATTAGAATAGACTCTAATTCTCATCATTATCTTCCCTCTTTTCATTGACGTATCTTTCCAAGTGATCCAAGTCTCGATATGAAAAGAGATGTTGGGCTTCTTGAATTTCATCACGTATTTTTGACATTTCTTCATCCAACAAATAGGCAGCTTCTGCTGTTAGCTCTAACCGCTTATTAATTTCTTCTGGAAATTCGCCATCATATTTGTAATTAAGCGAATGTTCAATCGTTGCCCAAAAATTCATTGCTAAGGTACGTATTTGTATTTCAACATAAATATTTTTTTCACCCATAATAAGTTGAACAGGGTATTCTACTACCACATGATAAGATCTGTATCCACTTGCTTTTTTGTTGGTAATATAGTCTCTTTCCTGAATAATTCTAAAATCTGTTCGTTTCCGAAGAAGTGCCACCACTTCATAAATATCTTCAACGAACTGACACATTACACGGAGTCCCGCAATATCTTGCATATCTTCCTCTAATCTATCCAACTCAATACCACGTAATGTTGCTTTCGTTAAAATACTATCTTTAGGCTTTACACGACCTGTGACAAATTCAATTGGAGTATGCAAATTATTTTCTTTATACTGTGTTCGAATATTTCGAAGTTTAACTTTTAATTCTGAAACTGCTTGTTCGTATGGTGCCAAAAATAATTGCCAATTTCTTTCTTCCATCCTATTCGCCACCTTTGTTATCAACATACATGCTATATTTTAACATAATTGTTCTTAAAAAGTTAGCTTACAAATAAGGTCATTATAGTTGTTTTTTTAGAATGATTTCATTACACTATCAACGAGGTGAAGATTGTGTCTAAAGAACTAGAAATCGAATTTAAAAACATGTTAACTAAAATAGAATTTGAACAACTGATAATGAAATATTTTCCAACAACGCCAGCTTTTTCTCAAACAAATTGTTATTTCGATACACCAAATACACAATTAAAAGAGCTATCAATGGGGTTGCGACTTAGAAAACGTGTTGGAAAAAATGAATGCACCTTAAAAATCCCAACTAAAAATGAACATGCTTATCAAGAGATTACCGATAATTTAACCGAGGAGCAAATCACTCATTTAATAAAAGAAAAGCGGATTTATGCACAAGGAGAAGTGGCTCGTTATTTAGAATCAATTAACGTCCCGATAAATGAATTAAATATGATTGGATCATTAACAACTAATAGACGCGAGAAAAAATTAAATAATAATACTCTGCTAGTCGTTGATGAGAACTATTTTGATAAGATGATTGATTTTGAACTTGAAATGGAGGTAACTGTTTCTTCACAAGGAGAACAATTTTTTAATGATTTTTTAATAAAAGAAGAGATAAAAAGGCGTCCTGCTAGCAAAAAAATAGCACGTATGATAGAATATCGAAGTTGATTTTAAAACATTGATATGAAAGACTTTTCCCTTTTATTTTTTGTGAATCTTTGTTACATTATTCGTTAGTAGTAAAACAGTTTTCTTATATAAGGGAGGGGCATAATGGTAGAGATATATTTATTTGTTAATCCGTTAGATGAACTTTGTCTTTTGTCTGAGCAACGCTTTTTAGAAGCCATCGAACACGAAGAGACTAAAGTCTATTTGAAATTAATTCCTATATTAAATCCTTTAATTATCCACCATTACTTGATTGATAATAACTACCCTACAAACGATTTAGTTTTTAGAAATCACTTAATTGAAACAGTTTATTCTGCTTGTTTAGACGTTAAAGCAGCACAACTTCAAGGAAAAAAGATGGGACGAAAGTTCTTATTTCATTTACAAAATTTAGTAGGAAAAGAAAAAATGGCTTATTCAGATGAATTAGTTGATATGATTTTAACTAAGATCAATGCTGATAAAGAGACGTTTAAATTAGATAGACAATCTAAACTAATTAAAGAATTTTTTAAAATAGATCAACAAATAGCAAATGAGATGGGTATCAATCGATTCGCCAAAGCTGTCATTTTTAATTATGACTCAACTCGAAATTTTGGTGTGTTAATTGATGCTTTTTCTTCAACCGATTTAATCAAACAATTATTAAAAGTCGAACACACACAAACAAATTACGCAAAATTATTAGAACACTAAAAAGGAATGCCCTATATGCTAGAGCATTCCTTTTATGTTATTCAAATGACTCAATTAATGTTTCTAATTCATTAAGACGCGCTTCAAATACTTTCATCGTTTCTTCAATATAAGCTGATTGTGTCATATCAACACCAGCGCGTTTCATGACATCAATAGGGTAGTCACTATTTCCTGATTTCAAGAAAGTTAAGTAATTTTCCAAAGCCCCATCTTCTTTACGAATGATTTTATCTGCTAAAGCAGTTGCAGCAGAAAAACCTGTTGCGTATTGATACACATAATAATTATAGTAGAAATGAGGAATACGACTCCATTCATACGCGATTTCTGGATCGCGCTCTACCGAATCACCATAGTATTTCGCATTTAAATCAGCATAGTACTCACTTAAATAATCACTTGTTAATGGTGTTCCCTTCGCATCTTCTGTGTGAATAAAATGTTCAAATTCAGCAAATTGCGTTTGTCTAAAGATTGTGCCTTTTACACCATCCAAGTAATGATTTAAAATAAAGGCCTTAACTTTCGGATCTTTTTCTGTTTTTAACAAATAATCTGTTAGTAAGTTTTCATTAGTTGTTGAGGCAATTTCTGCTAAAAAGATGGAATAATCGCCATACACATAAGGCTGATTTTTTCTTGTATAGTAACTATGAACACTATGTCCCATTTCATGAACTAGCGTAAATAAATGATTTAAACTTTCATGCCAATTTAATAAGATATAAGGTTTTGTGTCATAACTTCCTGAAGAATATGCCCCACTGCGTTTACCTTTGTTTTCAACCACATCAATCCAACGGTCACCATACGCTTCTTGAACGATTTCTAAGTATTCTTCACCTAATGGAGACAACCCTTCAAGTGATTTTAATTTTGCCTCGTCATAAGTGTAACGAATTGGTGCATCACCTAATATTGGTGTATACATATCATACATATGCAACTCACTAACATTTAATAATTTTTTGCGCAATGCAACATAACGATGTAATAATGGTAAATTTTTATGTACCACATCTAACAATGTATCATAGACTGATTCTGGAATATGATTAGCACTTAAAGAAGCTTCTCTAGCAGATTCATAATTTCTAATCTGTGCGTTAAAATTATGTTTTTTCACGTGGGAAGATAACGTGCTTGCAAACGTGTTTCTAAATTGTTTATATACTTTGTACAATCCTTCAAATGCTTCTTTACGAACTTCGCGATTAGTACTTTCCATTAATTGACCATACATTCCTGAAGATAATTGAACTTTTTCACCTTCTTCATCTGTTACAATTGGAAATTCTAAATCAGCATTATTTAGTATAGAAAAAGTATGACTTGATGCTGAGAATATCTCACTTGCCCCAGCTAGTAACGCTTCTTCTTTTTCAGATAAGGTGTGTGCTCTATCTGCCGTAATTTGATTAATAAAATGACGATAGATTTCTAAACCAGATTCTTCTTTAAAATATGCCTCTATTGTCTCATCTGATAATGTTAAAACTTCTGGACCAAACCATGAAACAGCCTCCCCTGCTTTAGCTGCAATCGTGCTAGCTTTTGCATACACGCCTTGGTAAGTCGCATTGCCTGTATCTTGATCATTTTTTAAATGTGAGTACACATAAATTTTTTCTGTCGTACGATGAATAGATAATACATATTCAATCGCTGATAGAAAAGCCTTTGCACCATTTTTTAATGTTCCTTGATACTCGCTTGCTTTTTCTAAATCTGATGTTAATGACTCTAATGCATCGTTAAAGGCATCATCTGATGCAAAAATAGGTGTTAAGTCCCATGTTAAGTCCTCTGGTAGTTCCGAACGATTTGGTAATTGTTTTGTTTCACTCATCTTTAAATAACCCCTTTCTCATTATCACTTAATAATCATATCATATTTTAACGGAAGAGTTAGTCTTTCACTTCTTTTTTTTAAAAATTTTTTCCATTGAGCGTTATTCAATACCTCCTCTTCTTTAACATGAAATACATTTTGAGATATTTCTTCAATGACTGTTAGTTCTTTTAAAAAGTGGAGATATAGAGATAAACAATAATCTATGACTTGATATTTTTCTAAATTAGCGTAATCATCCAACATTTCGTCTGGTATCTCACTTATAATCCTTTCTTTTAATTCAACATAAGACCTCTTTTTTTGATGCTTTAATTCATTAAATATAATCAAACGAACTACTAGCTCTGTCTCTTTAAAGAAAGGATGATATAAACTCGGTAAATACACCACTTCTGGTAAATACAATAAATGATACGATTGTTGATATAAATACTCTTGTAACACTCTTAATGACTTATCTGATTGCAACAAACGCCTGGATAGTCTATCTTTTCTTCGACTCACCTCTTTTAATGGACTTAAAACACTATAACTAGCGATCACACACTGTTTCAATAACAACTCTTTTAAGCTATAATCCTGTAGCGAATAGCTTTTCCTTCGAACAATCATATCTTTACCATTATGGGCTAAATAATGTGTCATAACTAACATCTCTTTATCAATCAACAAACAAAAATCAACATATCCTCTGTCATTATCAAAATAAATAAAATGTTTTTTCAATTCTGTCAAACTGGTCAACTGTCCTAACTTCTGGCCTAAAATCCAGAAAACTTGGTAACCATTTTGTTTATAATGTGTTGTTCTTTCTTTTAACCGTTCAATACTTAATGAACTACATTGAAATTCAATTGCCAGAGTTTTATCAATCAATACATCTGCTCGTTGGTTAATTTCTGGTAAATAGGCCTCAAGTTGGCACTCTGAACCAAATATCTCACAATTTTTAGCAATAAGTAGTTTTCCTGCTACATGCTCAAAAGACTCATTTTCAGTAGCTGTCTGACAAACAGTTGTTTTTTTATGTGCAAAATGTGGGTACTTAATCTCACCTTTTTTTAAAATGACTTCACCATGACAACATGGACAATAATACGTTTCTCTTTTAGTAGCATGTTGACTCATAATCATCTCTTCTTTTTTATTGATTGCAACAAGCATATTTTCACCTCTTTTAAACTACATTCGCAAATAGCAGAAAAAAGCTTGAAATATAAAAAGGTTTGTTTGATACTTAGTAAAGAATCAAACTGGAGGGATAATGCGTTGGATACTCACTTATTAAAACAAAAAATAATTGAAGCAAGTAAAGAAATTGGCATTGATAAGATTGGGTTTACTACTGCTGAACCATTTGATCATTTAAAAGATAGTCTCATCGAACAAAAAGAAAACCATCATACAACAGGCTTTGAACATGGAAACATTGATGAGCGCCTTTTTCCAGAATTAATTTTTGATCAACCGCAATCTATTATTTCAATTGCCCTAGCATACCCAACACGAATGAATAACCGCTTAAAATCTGTCCGAGGTGAAAAACGTGGAAAATTTGCTCGAGCATCTTGGGGGATTGATTACCACGATATTTTAAAAGACAGACTGAATAAACTAATCGACTTTATCAAAGAAGAAGCATCTCAAAACTTAAACGTAACATTTAAACCAATGGTCGATACTGGTGAATTAATAGACGTTGTTGTGGCACAAAGAGCAGGACTTGGTTTTATTGGAAAAAACGGATTATTAATCACAGAAGAGTTTGGGTCCTATGTTTATTTAGGTGAAATTATTACAAATATTCCATTTGAACCAGACATGCCAATTGAAAATCAATGTGGCGATTGTACTAAGTGTATCGATCAATGTCCCACTTCTGCTTTACTAGGAGATGGTAGGATGAATGCTCAAAAATGTTTATCCTATCAAACACAAACAAAAGGATTCATGCCTGAAGAATACCGACCAAAAATCCGGTCAATTATTTATGGATGTGATATTTGCCAAGAAGTCTGTCCTTTTAATAAAGGGAAAAACTTTCATTTTCATAAAGAAATGGAACCAGACCCTGAAATCGTGACGCCTTTACTAAAACCGATATTAACAATCTCCAATCGTGAATTTAAAGAACGCTTTGGTTACCTTGCCGGATCTTGGCGGGGGAAAAAACCAATCCAACGAAATGCCATTATTGCATTAGCAAATGTGAGAGATAAAACAAGTATTCCTAATCTATTAAGCTGTATAGAAAATGACCCTCGTCCTGTTATAAGAGGAACAGCTGCCTGGTCACTCAGTGTAATTGACCCAAACAATCGGGCTATCCTTGACTTTTTAATCGAATACTTTAACAAAGAAACTGACGATGAAGCAAAAGAAGAAATGAGAAAAGCAATCGACAGAATGAGAATTTTAAAAAAAAATAAGATAATAGATGATTTTTAGTAAGAATAGGCTAATAAAAAAGTAATAATTTAATAAACATATTAAAAGAACTGAGTAAATTTACTAACATTTTACTCAGTTCTTTTAATCTATTATCAGAATATTTGATACTATAACTATGGGGTATAACAATGTATTTTAATTTAAGGAGGATTTTTTATGACAAAAGCAACAAAAAAAGTAACCCTGTTCGGTTTAATCTTAATGATTTTTACCTCGGTATTCGGGTTTGGTAATGCTCCAGTCGCCTTTTATCGTATGGGATACGGTGCAATCATTTGGTATATTTTAGCTGCACTCTTTTTCTTTATACCATATGCACTTATGATGGCTGAATATGGGTCTACTTTCAAACATGAAAGTGGTGGGATGTACACTTGGATGGAAAAATCTGTTGGACCAAAATATGCGTTCATTGGGACATTTATGTGGTACACCTCTTATATCATTTGGATGGTTAATGTATCAACTAAGGTATTCATTACGCTATCAACCACTTACTCAGGTTCAGATCACACCAATTATTGGAGTTTATTTGGTCTTGATTCGACTCAAACAATTGGATTACTTGCTATTTTATTTATTATTATTGTCACCTTTTTCGCAGCAAGAGGATTAGATAAAATCACTAAAATCACATCTGTTGGTGGGATTGCTGTAACATTTTTAAATGTTGTATTAATCGTTGTCAGCTTAATTATTTTAGTTTTTAACAAAGGACAAGTCGCTCAACCAATCGAAGGCATGAAAAGTTTTATTGATTCACCTAATCCAGGATTTAATTCTCCACTGGCCATTATTTCATTTTTAGTATTTGCTATTTTTGCTTATGGAGGATTGGAAGCTGTCGGTGGTTTAGTTGATAAAACAGAAAACGCTGAAAAAAACTTTCCTAAAGGAGTTATTCTTTCAGCTATCATCATCTCTATTGGGTATGCATTAACCATTCTTTTATGGGGTGTGTCAACAAACTGGGATTCTGTTTTAAGTGGTAATAATGTCAATCTTGGTAATATCACTTATGTCTTAATGAATAATCTAGGATTTGAATTAGGTCGAGCAATTAATTTATCAACAGATACTGCTTTAGCCATTGGGCATGCATTTGCTAGATTTACAGGTTTATCCATGTTTCTAGCTTACTTAGGTGCTTTCTTTACTTTAATCTATTCGCCATTAAAAACGATTATCGAAGGAACACCAAAAGGACTTTGGCCTGAAAAAATGGTTAGAGAAAATGACAAAGGCATGCCAGCTTTTGCTATGTGGATTCAATGTGTGATTGTTGTTGTCATCTTAGCACTTGTATCATTTGGCGGAAAAGATGCTCAATCTTTCTATAATGTTTTAACCTTAATGGTTAATGTTTCTATGACAATTCCTTATCTATTTTTAACAGGAGCATTTCCAGCATTTAAACAAAAAACAGATATTGATCATTCTATTAATATCTTTAAAACAAAAACACAATATATGGTGAGCACAATAGTCGTCATGGCTGTTATTGGGTTTGCTAATATCTTTACCATTATTGAACCATTATTTAGAGAAGGTGGTCCTGTTTGGGGAGATACGCTATGGCAAATTGCCGGACCCGTATTATTTTCATTAATTGCCCTACTTTTATTCAATCGCTACGAGAAACGTAAAAAAGACTAAATACCAAAACCAAAGTACGCTTATATGCACTTTGGTTTTTTTTATGATTCAACTATGTTATACCAAATATACTAAAAATATAACACTTTATCTTTTGATATTGTTATTTATAAACAGCTATGTTAGGTTTTGTAAGGGGATACATAAATGTCGCCAAAAATCGAAAGGAGAAGTATATCAAATAAAGGTGATATACAACAGATTATGAAAAAAGTTAAATTAGCAACAATCACATTATTAGGGATTGTCGGGTTAGTTGGTTGTACAACTAAAACAAATGAAGACTCTTCTAAGAAAAAAGAGTCAGAACAAAAAGAATTAACCATTTTAGGAACATCTGATATTCACGGTCGGTATATGGCCTGGGATTATACAACAGATGTCGAAAATAAAATCGGTAGTTTTTCTCAAATTGGAACTATCGTAAAAGAAGTTAGAGATAACAATAAGAATACTCTACTTGTTGATGCCGGGGATTTAATTCAAGACAACTCAGCTGAAATTTTTAAAAACGATGATAATCACCCTGCAACAACTGTACTAAAAGCTCTTAAGTACGATGTTTGGACTATGGGAAATCATGAATTTGATTATGGTTTTGATGTTTTAGACAACATCACTGACCAATTTGATGGAGCTGTCCTAGCAGGTAATGTTAAATTAGATAATGATCAACCTTATTTTGATTCTTACAAAGTTATTGAAAAAGATGGGATTAAAGTTGGTTTTATTGGAATGACCACTCCAATGGTTGCGGAATTTAAAAAAGATACTACAATTTTTGATGGAAAAAAACTAACAGACCCAGTCAAAGAAACGATTAACGTTGTAAAAGAGTTGAAAAGTAAAGTCGATGTTTTAGTTGGTGTAGTACATATGGGATTAGATAATGAAAATGATGTACATAATACTGGTGTTGCGGATATGGCTGAAGCCATTCCTGAATTAGATGTGGTTTTTGCCGGACACATGCATAAATTAGTAGAAGAGGAATACATTAATAATGTCTTAATTGTAGAACCTGATAAGTATGGTCGATTTGTCTCACGCGTTGATTTAACATTAGACAAAACAAAAGATGGCTACAAAGTAAAAAATAAAAAAGGATCAGCGATTGAAGTTGCTAAATATAAGGAAGATAAGGAAATCAATGATTTATTAAAATCATCTCATGAAAAAGCGCGTAAAGTCGCGAATACTGTCGTTGGTCAATTAACTGGAATGGACTTAGTTCCTAAAAACGATATTAAAGGGATTTCAAATGCTCAAATAGAAGAAACACCTTTAGTTAACTTCTTTGGTGAAGTGATGCTTCATTATAGTAAAAATGCTGATGTTGTGGCTTTCCAAATCGATACCGATACACCGTCATTAGATATCGGTGACATTAAGAAAAAAGATATTGCCAGAAACTATCAATTTACTGATGGCGAAGTGACAGTCTTTGATATTACCGGAAAAGACTTAAAAGACTACATGGAATGGGGAGCTGATTACTACAATCAAAGCCAACCAGGAGATGTCACCATTAGTTATAATCCAAAAAGAAGAATCAATAAATACAACACAAACGATCGCTTTTACAATGTAAAATACGACATTGATTTATCCCAACCAGCTGGTAAACGCATTACTAATTTAAGACGACTTGATGACACCCCTATTGATTTAAATGAGCCTTTGAAAATTGGAATGAATCAATATCGAATGAATTTCTTAACTTCAGAAGAAGGGCCTTTAGCTGGTAGAAAATTCAACCAAGTATACTCTACCTTTTCTCCTGATGCTTTTGGTGAAGTTGAAGGTCGTATTCGTGAATTATCTGCTCGATATATCAAAGAAGAAAAAAATGGTGTCTATGAAGGTAAGTTACTGAATAATTGGAAAATCGTTGGTACTGATACTGACTCTAAAGCTCATCAAGACGTTGCTGAATTGATTAATGATGATATTATTGAGATTCCAAGTATGGAAGACGGAAAAGTAACCAATATAAAATCAATTAATGTGGATGAAGTTGCCAACGACGATGATATAACAAAACTAAGTAAAAAAGCTAACATTGATAAAACAAAATTAAAAAATGTTAAAACAACTGGAGATTTATATTCCCAAATAAACCAAATTCGAAAAAAATAGTCACTAAAAAGAGGCTGGCCCAAAAGTAATTTATTAAATAAAAATCACCAAACTAATAAAACAGAAATCCCATGAAATCAATATTTTAATAAACTGATTTCACGGGATTTTTTCTATTTTAAGACTTCTGGGTCAGCCTCTTTTTTAAAATGACTCTAACTCCACTGAAGCATGTTCCCAAGATTCTAATAGCGTTTCTTGTTTAGCATAGGTTTCTTGTAATTCTTTATCTAAATCTAAGAGTTGTTCATGATCCTCTAAAATCTCTGGTTGCTCCATCTCTTTTTGGATAGATTCTATTTTTTCTTCTGCTTCTTGCAACTCAGCTTCCAATGAATCAACTAATCGCACCAGTTTACGTTGTTCTTTTTGTCGCTCTTTTGATTCTTCGTAACTTAATTTATCTTTAGTTACTTGATTCACTACATTGTCTTGTGTTTCATTCAATAAAGCTTGTCTTTCTTCTTCTTCTGCTTTTTTCTCGAGGTAGTAATCATAATTCCCATGATAATAAGTACTACCATGTTCTGACAACTCTAAAACGCCTGTTGCGATTCGATTAATAAAGTAACGATCGTGAGAAACAAATAATAATGTTCCATCATACTCGATTAACGCATTCTCCAAAACTTCTTTACTGTCAATATCCAAATGGTTAGTCGGCTCATCAAGAATAAGGAAATTATCTTTTTGCATCGCTAATTTTGCTAATGCTACTCTCGCTTTTTCCCCCCCACTTAATAAGTTAATCGTTTTTTTAACGTCTTCTCCAGAAAATAAAAAACTACCTAAAAGTGTTCTGATATCTTTTTCTGGTGTCGTTGGATGCTCACGCCATAATTCTTCCAACACGCTTTGACTTCCACTAAGTTTTCCTTGTTCTTGGTCATAGTAACCAATATCTACTTTATGGCCAATATCAGCTGTTCCTTTAATAAATGGAATATCTCCAATAATACTCTTTAATAATGTTGATTTACCAACTCCATTTGGGCCAACTAAAGCAATGGATTCTTGTTTACGCAAAGCTAGATTAATAGGTTCACTCAAAATAAGATCATCATACCCCACTGCCACATCATCC
This sequence comes from Vagococcus sp. CY52-2, assembly GCF_022655055.1. Classification (NCBI taxonomy): domain Bacteria; kingdom Bacillati; phylum Bacillota; class Bacilli; order Lactobacillales; family Enterococcaceae; genus Vagococcus; species Vagococcus changpingensis. The sequence goes on from NZ_CP093384.1 coordinate 1,606,330, forward strand.
AGCGTTAGCACTTCTCTACCTGACGTGCGATTGATTTTAAATAGAAAATGAGCTGATTTCTCATCACCTAAAGGCTTCTCTAATTTTTCCATTTTTTCTAATTGTTTACGACGACTTTGTGCTCGTTTTGTTGTTGATGCGCGTACAATGTTTCGTGCCACAAAGTCCTCTAGTTTTGCAATTTTATCCTGCTGTTTTTCGTATTCTTTTTCTTCTTGTTCTAACCTCTCAGCTTTCATTTCTAAAAACTTCGAATAATTACCTTTATAATGACTAATTTTTCTTCGACTAATATCATATACTTCATTCACAATCTTATCTAAGAAATAACGGTCATGGGATACCATCAAAATAGCCCCACGATAGCCGTGTAAATACCCTTCTAACCAATTTAATGTATCAATATCTAAATGGTTAGTCGGCTCATCTAAAATGAGTAGATTAGGTTTTTCCAATAACAAACGAGCCAATGCTAAACGAGTTTTTTGACCACCTGATAGATTTTGAATTGGGACATCAAAATAGCTTTCATCAAAACGAAATCCATGTAAAACAGATTTTATTTCAGACTCATAACCATACCCATTCATTTCATTAAACTCATGTTGTAATTTATCGTAATCTTTTAGTACTTGTTGATATTTTTCTTCATCATCATGGATATTTGGATCGGCGATGTCTTTTTCTAATTGTCGTAAGTTTTTTTCCATCTCTTGAACATAGTCAAAGACACTAAGCATCTCTTCCCAAATCGTTTTATCTGATTCTAAACCAGTATGTTGGTCTAAATAACCCATTGTTAAATCTCTTGTTTTCGTAACTAAACCTGTATCTGGCTCTTCAATGCCAGCTAATATTTTTAATAATGTCGATTTCCCTGCACCATTACGTCCAACAAGCGCAATTCGACTTTTATCTTGTATATCTAATTGTATATTTTCAAATAATACGTCATCTCCAAATAATCTAGAGACATTGTTAGCTTGTAATAAAATCATGACGTCCTCCATCTTTTAACTTATAAGAACAGTTTATCATAAAACATAAGATATGTTTGGTATATTTATCGTTCAGAATTACTCAAATATAAGCGTAAAAATTGCTTTTATCCCTTAGTAAAGGTATCCTATTAACGTGAACTTTATAACAATGAGGGTATATGAAAAGTGAGGGGAATTATTATGAAAGACACGACTATTCCAAAGGCAACTGCCAAAAGGTTACCTTTGTATTATCGATATTTAAAATTTTTATTTGATTCAGGAAAGAAAAAAGTCTCTTCAACTGAGTTAAGTGAGGCTGTGAAAGTTGACAGTGCTACTATTCGACGTGACTTTTCTTATTTTGGGGAACTAGGTAAACGTGGTTACGGGTATGACGTGGAAAGTTTAATGACTTTTTTTGCTAAAACGTTAAATGAAGATCGTTTAACAAATGTAGCTCTTGTCGGTGTTGGTAATTTAGGACACGCATTATTGAACTACCGTTTCCATCAAAGTGATAGTATTCGTATCAGTGCTGCATTTGATGTTAAACCTGATATTGTTGGTCGCATACTTGATGGCGTTCCTATCTATGATGCTAATGATATGGTCGAACAAATTCGTGCACAACATATTGATGTTGCCATTTTGACTGTCCCACCAGCACATGCACAAGAAAATGCTGACCGTCTAGTTGAAGCCGGAATCAAAGGCATTATGAATTTCACACCAATTCGTATCAACGTTCCAAAGGATGTTCAAATTCAAAATGTTGACCTAACAAATGAAATGCAAACATTAATCTACTTCTTATCTAACTACAAAGAAGACTAAATAAAAAGCTTATCGACCGCTGTCGCTAAGCTTTTTTAATTTAGCCAAAGCACTATCCCATTCATCACCATATGTACCAGAATAGATGTTAAAATACTTCCACTTTTTTTATAAATATATGAAAAAACCATACCCAAACCAAAGTAAATCATCAGATTCCCACTTGTGTGCATCAACATAAAAATCAGCGAACTTACTACAATCCCCACCCAAATCGGTAATTTTTGTCCAATCCAATTGACAAAACTAAACCGAAAAACCAATTCTTCCATGATAGGATTAAATAAAATAGAGACAAGCAAAAATAAATAAGTTGATTGACCTGATATATCTGTGTTGAGATTTAAACTTGGAGAAATCATATTAGTGATAAATAAAAATCCCCATTGGACCATAAAACTTAACAACAGACCTACAACTCCCCACCATGCTATTTTTTTTATAGAAGAAGTTGATTTTGTTAACGTATCTTTTTTTGTCGTTTTAAAATAAATAACTAAAATTAACCATACTATGACACTATAAAGCAACATAGTTTGATTGTTATTTAATGAAAAAAATAAATGACTGTTCAATAAAAATAAATATAGAAAACTTGTATAAATCATATTTCGATTCAATGTCATCTGTGCTTACACCTATCTTTTCTATCGTTGATTTTGATATCTTTTCTTATTGTATCAAAATACTTGCAAAAAAAAACATTTATCTGTATTATAAAAGATGTAATTAGCACTCATTAAACAAGAGTGCTAAAAAATAAAATTATGGAGGGATACACATTGTTAAAACCATTAGGAGATCGTGTTGTTATTAAAGTAAAAGAAGCGGAAGAAAAAACTGCCAGTGGACTAGTTTTAACATCAGCTTCAAAAGAAAAATCTCAAACAGGTGAGGTCATTGCTATTGGTGATGGTCGTACTTTAGAAAATGGGACAAAATTATCCGTATCTGTAAGCGTTGGACAAACTGTCCTATTCGAAAAATATGCCGGTCAAGAAGTCAGTGACTCTGGTGAAGATTACTTAGTACTACACGACAAAGATATAATCGCAATCGTAGAATAAAAATAAAATGATGAGGTGAATAATAAATGGCAAAAGATATTAAATTCTCTGAAGACGCTCGTAGCTCAATGGTACGTGGTGTTGATACATTAGCAAATATTGTAAAAGTAACATTAGGACCTAAAGGACGTAACGTTGTTTTAGATAAATCATTTGGTTCTCCATTAATTACAAACGATGGTGTCACTATCGCTAAAGAAGTCGAACTTGAAGATCGTTTTGAAAACATGGGGGCTCAATTGGTGGCTGAAGTAGCTTCTAAAACAAATGACATCGCAGGTGATGGAACAACGACTGCAACTGTTTTAACTCAAGCAATCGTTCGTGAAGGGCTTAAAAATGTCACTGCGGGTGCTAATCCAATTGGCATTCGTCGTGGGATTGAACTTGCTACTAAAAAAGCTGTTGAAGAATTACATGCTATTTCTAAAAAAATTGACTCTAAAGAATCAATCGCACAAGTAGCTGCTGTTTCTTCTGGTAGTGAAAAAATTGGTGAATTAATCTCTGAAGCAATGGAAAAAGTTGGTAACGACGGCGTTATCACAATCGAAGAATCTAAAGGGATTGAAACTGAATTAGACGTTGTTGAAGGAATGCAATTTGACCGTGGTTATTTATCTCAATACATGGTAACAGACAACGATAAAATGGAAGCTGTTTTAGAAAATCCATACATCTTAATTACAGATAAAAAAATCTCTAATATTCAAGATATTTTACCTTTATTAGAGCAAATTTTACAACAAGGTAAACCATTATTAATCATTGCTGATGATGTTGATGGTGAAGCTTTACCAACATTAGTCTTAAACAAAATCCGTGGTACATTCAATGTGGCTGCTGTTAAAGCTCCTGGCTTTGGTGACCGTCGTAAAGAAATGTTACAAGACATTGCTGCTTTAACTGGCGCAACTGTTATCACTGAAGACTTAGGATTAGATTTAAAAGACACAACAATTGATGCCCTAGGTTCTGCAAGTAAAGTGGTTATCGACAAAGATAACACAACAATTGTTGAAGGAAATGGTGACAAACAAGCAATTGAAAATCGTGTGTCATTAATCCGTTCTCAAATTGCTGAAACAACATCAGATTTTGACCGTGAAAAATTACAAGAACGCTTAGCTAAATTAGCTGGTGGTGTTGCTGTTATTAAAGTTGGTGCTGCAACTGAAACTGAATTAAAAGAATTAAAACTACGTATTGAAGATGCGTTAAACGCAACTCGTGCTGCTGTTGAAGAAGGGATTGTTGCTGGTGGTGGTACGGCATTTGTTAATGTATTACCAAAAGTGGCTGAACTTGATGTAACAGGTGACGAGAAAACTGGTGTGAACATTGTTGTCCGTGCTTTAGAAGAACCAGTTCGTCAAATCGCTGAAAACGCTGGTATGGAGGGCTCAGTTGTTGTTGATAAACTAAAACAAGCTGATGCAGGTGTTGGATACAATGCAAAAGAGGATACTTGGGTTAACATGATTGATGCTGGTATCGTGGATCCAACTAAAGTATCACGTTCAGCTTTACAAAATGCTGCAAGTGTTTCTGCTTTAATCTTAACGACTGAAGGGGTTATTGCTGACAAACCAGAACCAGAATCTGCCGGCATGCCTGGTGGAATGGACCCATCAATGATGGGCGGTATGATGTAAACTCTTTAAAGGAGACATATTGAAATAAAAGGAACCACTTGAGACTTTATGTTTCAAGTGGTTCCTTTTATTTCATCCAAAAATATTTATTCATAACTCTTTTTAAACTTTTTTATATCTTTATATAACATAATATGATAAAACCCTCATATTATGTTAATCTTTCTATTTTTAATACATCATCTTGTAATTCAATTTCAATCAGTTCTTCATAAGGTGTTGGAGATTCCAAACAAAGAACCCCACTACCTTTTATATTTAAATTAAACAATCCTTCGTTTCCCACCATAGCTGATGACATCTTTGAACGCATAATTGCTTTATGTTTTAATCTTGAGTCACAGGCTAAGAATAAACCATCATCAAGTACAATTGAATTGTCCCAGTGTGTTACATCAAATAATAGAATATATTTATACACGTTGGTTCAAGCACTAGTAATCCTTTACCTGTATATTCAGACTTAATCGCAGATTATTTCGTTATAGCACCTCGAACATTGTTACTAAAAAAGTTGCCTACACCTTTTACACCAGTTGTTGCACTGACATCTCCAACTGTCCACTACATAACACTAGCTTGTAAAGTGATATCTGTTTATTCGGCGCCACAAATCACCGCTTTTTTGTCTAAATAATCTTTTATTATTAAGCAAATTTCTCCATCGACCTTCCTCTTACATAAACGCCAACTCTAACAATCTAATTTCTTGTTTCTCACTATCAACTTGTACACGAACCCCATATGGCAATACACATCGTGGCGTCGCATGGCCAAAATTAACATTGTAAACTATTGGCAACTCTTTATTATCAATCACTTTAACTAAAGATTGTTTGTATTCTTCATAAAATACTTCGTCTTGTGGTTTACCAAAAATAACACCATTCACCACATCAAATATACCTTTGTCTTTCAATACTCCCAACATTTTTTCAACTGTTTCTGGCGACTCTTTCACTTCTGACGTTTCAATAAATAAAATCTTTCCTTGCCAATTCGTTAAGTCTGGAAAAATACCGTATCGTTCAACCACTTCTGGTTCATCACTATTTGTAAATGGTGTTAACATATCATACAAACTATCGATACAACCACCTAACAATTCTCCTTCAAATACCGACTTACCTTGTAGCAACTCATAGCCTTTTGTCTCAATATGGCTAATACGTTGTTGCCCTAATGCATTTTTAGAAAAATCCAGCCGTTCATCATACCAAACTTCACTAGGTTTTATTACTTCATATAGCGGACTTTCTGAAAAATAATAACTAAAATACTTTTCAGTATAAGGCAACATACTATCACTAATTTCGCCTAAATCAGGAATAAAAGCCATCCCATAATAAGTGGTTAAACCAAGACAATAAAACATCAAATGATTAATCGTAGAATCAGAAAATCCAGTGAATAATTTTGGTTTAGTTTTGACTAAATTTTTAAATTTTTCATTCTCCATTAGATATGGAAGTGTTCGATAAGTATCATCTCCTCCAATCGCACAAATAATCCCTTTGATAGAGTCATCTTCAAAAGCTTGAATCAAATCCTTGGCCCTTTTTTCTGGATGTCTATCAACAAAATCTATCCCTTTTAAAGCATGTGGCATAAACACAACGTCTAACCCATAATCTTCCAATCTCTTTTTCCCTAAAATAAGGTTATGTTCAACAAATTCTTCTCCCAATAATCCTTTTGATAAGCTGATAATCGCAACTTTATCTCCACGTTTTAATCGTCTTGGTTTAAACATATCTTTCCTCCTAACACTAGTCACTGATTCTACAAATTATACCATAAAAAAATAACTTTGATGTCTCCACCAAAGTTACTGTTTAATCATATTCAACAGACTCTTCTACTTGTTTTGAGTGCAAGAGTACCGTTACTTTACGAGAGATTACTGCTAACCCCTATCCGACCACATCCCCGATAAACGTCATCAAGAAACACATCCTGCTACTGTAAATAATTGATCAAAATGCTAAGTATAGACTATAAACACACATAGTCATTGCAGTAATACCAAAAATCACTATGCCATATAGAAAACCTTCTTTTTTAGTCATTAGTAATCTTTTTCCCTCTTTTTTCAACTTAAAAATCAGCAAAAAAAGGGTAGGAATTATCCTTTCAGATAGTTCCTCCCCTTAATGGAATCTTCACTGCATAAAAATACTGACATATTTTGTAAAAAAATATCAAATATGACTGTTATCATAAGGCCACTCTTATTAAAAATAGTTTAAATATATTAGAAAACCATCTCTTACTTTTTTAAAAACAAAAAAATCTGTTATGATAGAATGGTGAATTATGACTTAGTACGAAAGGAGAGCCATGTATGTCAAAAGATAAAAAAATTGTTGCCCCTTTTTTGAAGCCTATTGCTATTTTCAGTATTGCTTTGGGGATTAGTGCAACAACTGCTGTTGTAGATGGAAGTAACTATAAAACCAAAAAAACAGACACTTCTACAACACAAACTACAACACATACAACTCAAAATCAAACAGACACAACAAAAGAAAGTAACGATTCAGATACAACGAGCAATAGCCCTATTCAACAAACAGATAGCTCAACATCTGAAAATCAAAATAAAACGAGAAATAGTAAAGAAACCAAGCAAAATCAAACACAAGATGAACAATCTTCGGTTGAAAATACCACTCCTTCTTCTGATGTTCAGGAGTCAATGAACAATCAAAATGATATGGAAAAAACAGAAGAAACCGTAACACCAGATGTTCAAACAAAACAAGTTTCTCCTAAAACAAATGAAAATAAAACAGTCACTGGGGGAAATAATTAGATGGATGCAATACTAACCTTGATTTTAAGCAATATTACTAAATTTTTAAATTATTTAAATATTAATCCAAGACTACAAAATAAAATATTAACCGTTGTGAGTGTCTTTCCAACACTTTATATTTTACGAATTGTTAAAGGATATTTTCAAAATGGAAATTACTTAAGAATGAGTTTATATTTACTAATATTTATTGTATTAGCTTATTTTATAGTTTTAAACTTTATCTATTATTTTAAAAATCAAAAAGTTAAATGGGACGTCACTAACTTGATAGAAAATATCGTCCCCGAAGATGCAACGTTTGATGAGACTGTCCAAACCTCATCAACAACTCCTAAAATACAAGGTAAATTGCTTACTTTAACATTAATAGATAATAGTGATCAAGTCATTGATACTGTTATTCATAATCTACTTGATAAAAATTACATTCAAGCAAAAAAATTAAATGACTATGCTTACGAGCTAGAAGATTATACATTGATTCCATTTTATAAAATATCAAAAGGGGAATTATTTATTGGTAGTAGCTATAAAGACTTAACCAAAGTTGCCACCATTAAAATTAATGATGAGGCTGATTCTTTAATCCCACTTGGTGTTTTTGTTAATGGTGGTTCTTATGAAAAAGATGGTATTATTTACAAAGAACCTTATACTTTGGAATTACGGGTTAAAGACAATGATGAACATATCATCCCTCAATCTAGTCAGAATAAGTCTTCTAAAGAGGTATCACATATGAGTCGACGCAAAAAAAGTCAGAAGAAATAATTCAATTCTTCTGACTTTTTTATTAATCCATGTCTACATTGTGGAAGATTTGTTGAACATCTTCTAATTCATCTAACGCATCAATCATCTTTTCAAATTGAGCTAAATCTTCTTCTGATAATTCTACTTCATTTTGAGCAAGCATTTGGATTTCAGCTACTGAAAATTCTGTAATTCCTTTTTCTTTTAATGCTTCTTGAATCGCGTGGAAATCACTTGATTCACCGTAAACGATGATTTGGTCTTCTTCTTCGAACACATCTTTGACTTCAATATCTTTTTCTAATAGATACTCAAAAATTTCATCCACGTCTTCGCCTTTAAAACCAAAAATCGCTGTGTTGTCAAACATGTATGCTACAGCACCTGATACACCCATGTTCCCACCATTTTTACCAAATGCTGCTCGAACGTCTGCTGCTGTACGGTTGACATTATTTGTTAACGTATCAACAATCACCATCGAACCATTTGGCCCAAATCCTTCATAACGTAATTCAGAATAATTTTCATCTCCTGAACCTTTTGCTTTTTCTATAGCACGATCAATAATATGTTTTGGTACATTGTATGTTTTTGCGCGATCAATAACGAAACGAAGTTTTTGATTAGAGTGCGGATCTGGATCACCTGATTTTGCTGCTGCATAAATTTCAATTCCAAATTTGGCATAAACTTTACTGTTGTTTGCATCTTTAGCTGTTTTCTTAGCTACGATATTAGCCCATTTACGTCCCAATAGTCTCACTTCTCTTTCTTAATAAATTGTTTCAGTTGTAACGCAAAAACGTCCTGTTTTATTATACTTGCTTATTAGCATTTCGCAAAGTATTTTTTTCAATCTTAAACATAAAACACCGATTATCAACACGTTTTTTAACTTTTTTCCTCTAATACCTTTTATTTCCCAATAATATGAGCTATTCTTAGGTAGTAATAACTGTTCCATACAGATAGAAAGAGGTATATATTTTATGAAACATTTTAATACAATTGATTTTCCATCCATTCATATTCGATTACTTGATGGAAATAATGAAGCAGATTTGGTTATCTTTAAAGAATTTTTATTAAGAACCAAAGACTACTTTACTGATTATGTAACTGCTGTTCCAACGGATGAACAAGTAAAAGAATTCTTCACTTCGTTACCTCCCAAAGTATTACCTTCTCAAAAATACATGTATGGTATCTTTGATCGTGATAGATTAATGGGATTCATTGACTGGGTAGAAGATTATCCTCAAAAAGAAACTGGCATACTTGGTTACTTTATATTAGAAGAAGAATACAGAGGAACAAAACTCGCTCAAGAACTGTATAATGCCTTAGAAAAAACAGTATCTGATACAGGAACTAAAATCATGCATTTAACGTTTATAGAAGATGATAAACGTGCTTCTCGTTTCTGGGAAAAACAAGGTTATAAAGCTATCTCTACACATAATGGTGACTATGGCAAACAATTAGTCGTTGAAAAAATACTCGGATAATACAGAAGCGTAAAAATAAGATTAACTTATTTTTACGCTTTTTTACTTATGATATTTTATATTCACTAACAATTGTTTTGATTTCTTCAAATATTTCTTCCACTTCATCCATATCCTTAGCATTTGCTCCACTAGCCAATGGGTGACCACCACCATGATGTCGTTTTGCAACACCATTAATCACAGGACCTTTACTTCTCAAGCGAACTCTAAAAAATCCTTCAGGCTGCTCAACAAAAATTGCCCACGATAAAATCCCACGAATCTTTCCTGGTAAAGGAATAATAGCTGGTGTTTCCGAATCAACTACATCAAACTCTTTCAATGCATCCTGTGTTAATAACACCATCGCTGCACCATTTTCATCCGAAACCATATTTTCGTAGATGTATCCTGACAAACGCGAAATTTTTTCATCTACTTCGTCCATATATCGACTTAATCTTGCCGCATCGAAGTCGTATGTTAGCAATTGACTAGCTACCCATAATGTGTGAGACGTTGTTCCAGGATATAAAAATCGTCCAGTATCTCCAATAATACCGGCATAAAGTAATCTCGCAGCATTATCTGTCATAACAAGATGTTCTTTGTTTTCTTCATAAAAATCATAAATCAATTCACTTGTACTACTTGCTTGTGTATTTACCCATGATAAATCACCATAAGGCTCATCATCCGGATGATGATCTATTTTAATTAATTTTTTTCCTAAGTAATACTGCTCTCCACTTATTCGTGGAGCATTCGCAGTATCTGTCACAATAACTAAAGCATCTTGATACATCTCATCACTCACGTCATCCATCGTGACAAGGTAGTCTAAATCATTCACAGGGCCACCAACTAAATAAATGGATTTCTTAGGAAAACTTGCTTTTAATATTTCTCCTAAACCACCTTGTGAGCCTAGTGCATCTGGGTCTGGGCTTTGGTGGCGATGAATCATGATGGTATCATAATGTTTTATTTCTTTTAAAATTTCTTGACTAATAGTCATACTTTTCCTCCTAAACTGGATCCATTAACTGACATACTGCAATCGCTTTTGCAGAAACGATATTATCTTTATATACACTTACTTCAACTTTTCCTGAACGTCTACCAACTTCTATCACTTGAGTTCTGATTTCTATTTCGCTATCCATTTGGATTAATTTGAAATAATATAAGCTACTTTGCTCAATAACCGAATGAAAATTGTATCGTGATAACATCGTTGAACGAACAACACTTGAAATAATTTGATTTAATACACCAAAAGAGAGCGTTCCTAAATTATTAATCATCTGTGGCGTGACAACAAATGTAAAAATAGCATCTCCTTTTTCAGGCATTTCTTTTTCCACAATCTGGTTAGTAATATGATCCGTCAATTTATGTGCAGCCTGCGGTTGCTTTTGTGCTAATTGAACAGTTCTCATCACATCTTGTCGTGATATAATTCCGACAAGCGTTAGATCATCTTCCACCACAGGAATAATCTCCAAACCATCCCAAATCATTTGATGTCCGATACTTGCTACACTCATATGTGATTTAGCATATCGTGGATCTTTCGTCATAACTTTTTCAATAGATTGTGTCAGTGATTTATCAGACACGTCTTTTGCTGTTACCATCCCCACTAAGCGATTAGATTTATTTACTACAGGAAAACGTGTGTATCCAGTTTTCTCAACCAATTTAACATAATCTTCAACCGTATCTTTCGTTGTCATATAGAATGTTTCATTTTCAGGTGTTTGGATATCTTCTACCAACACGATATCCTTTTTAATCATCTGATCACTAATAGCACGGTTTATTAGCATTCCAACAGTAAAGGTATCATGAGATGTACGTAAAATAGGCATTTTAACTTCATCTGCTAAGTCTATAATATCTTGACTGATTTCAAATCCACCAGTTAACAGAACAGCCGCACCATTATTTAGTGCTAACCGCTGAACACCTTCTCTATCTCCAACAATCATTAAAGCTCCTGGCGTAATATAGCGTAACATGCTTTTTTCTGTCATCGCCCCAATAATAAATTTATCTAATGGTTTTTTTAATCCTTTTTTCCCCGCTAATACATCACCATCGATAATTTTAACAATTTCTTTGAAGGTTAGATTTTTTATGTTCTCTTTTGTTTTCGTTTCAATTCTTATCGTTCCAACTCGCTGTATAGTGGATACCAATCCCACATTTTCTGCCTCTTTAATGGCACGATAAGCCGTTCCCTCACTAACGCTTAACATTTTGGCAATGCCTCGAACAGAAATTTTATCTCCTACAGGCAAGGACTCAATATGTGCTAATATTTGATCATGTTTTGTCATGCTCATATGTGTCACCTTATTGCTTTCTTCTTGTTATAGTTAACTTAAAAAATCTGTATTAATACAAATCCTTTTGTAATGTTTATATTCTATCATAAAACACATTAAAAATACATTTGAATCCTATAACAGAAAACAAATAACTGATATAAAACAACACGTCAAAACGTAAATTCACGTTTTGACGTGTTGTACTTAATTTATTTTCTTTTCTGACTTGATTCCATAATAACTGGTAAAATAACTGGTCGACGTTTCGTTTGTTCGTAGAGATAACGACTTAATTGGTCTCTTATTTCTTGTTTCAAAATCCCCCAATCAAAATCTTGTTTCTCTAAGTTTTCTAAAACTACGGTTTCAACTATGTCGCCACTTTCTTTCATCAAATTGTTGCTTGATTTCATATAGACAAACCCACGTGACGTAATTCTAGCTGGTGAAATAATTTTTTTCTCACGGCGATTAATCGTAATCGCTGCAATAATAATCCCGTCTTCTGATAATATTTTTCGATCGCGTAACACAATGTTTCCAATATCACCAACACCTAATCCATCAATCAAGACATTTTCAACTTCAATTGAACCAGTCATACGCAAACGACCGTTTTCAAACTCTAAAACGTCTCCTCGACCTAAAATAAAGATATTTTTAAATGGAATGCCTATTTCATTAGCTAACTCTGCATGTTTTGCCAACACACGATACTCACCTTGAATTGGTATAAAGAATGTTGGTTTCATCAAATTCAGCATTAATTTTAAATCATTTTGATTCGCATGACCTGACACTTTTACTGTATCAGAAATAGTTTGTACTGTTCCACCGGCACGATAAACCATGTCTTCTGTTTTGGCTACCATTGTTTCAACAGCAGTTGATGGTGTTGTTGTGATGTAGATTAAGTCTCCTTCAGCAATGCGAATAAAACGATGGCGACCACTAGCCATTTTTTGTAATGTGTTTAACGGCTCACCCATACGACCAGTTTCTAAAATAACTAGCTCATGAGGCTCTTTATTTTTCATTTGTTTTTCTGTAATAATTAATTCGTCATTTGGTAAGGTTAATTTTCCTAAACGAATGGCTGTCCGAACAATTTGTTCAACGTCTTTGCCTGTTAACACAACAAAACGTTCACTTAAATAAGCTGCATCAAATACTTGTTGAATACGTTGTAAGTTACTAGCCACACTAGCAACAATGATTCTTCCTTCCCAATATCTAAAGGTATCAACAACTTCATCAGCCACTTCATTTTCAGAAGCTGACAACATATTACTTTCAGCATTTGTCGAATCACTTAATAAGGCTAAAACACCTTTTTTACCAATTTCTGCTAATCTTGCAAAGTCCGTTTGATACATTGGGCTAGCGCTTTGATCAAATTTAAAATCACCTGTATACACAATTTGTCCTTCAGGAGTTGTCAAGACAATTCCCATTGAATCTGGAACAGTATGTGTTGTCCTAAAGAAACTCACTTCAGATTGAGCAAACTCTATAATAGTATTTTCATCTATTACATGAAAATCATTAAAATCTTTTGTATTTGGATAATTTTTCACATTAATTTTTGCTAATTCAATAGTTAATTCTGACCCAAATACTGGAACTGAAACTTCTTCTAATAAATAGGGCAATGCTCCAATAGCATCTGCATGTCCATGACTTAAGAAGATACCCGCAATATTATCTTTTTTTTCAATTAAGTATGAAAAATCAGGAATAACCATATCAATTCCTAATTGTTCATTTTCTGGATACTTTAATCCACAATCTAAAACAAAGATTTCTTCTTCAATTTCTGCTACATAAATACTTTTTCCATTCTCTCTGACTCCACCAAGAGGAACTATTTTTACTTGACTCACTAAATTTCCACCTCAATTATGCTATACCAATTCATTCATATAGCTACTTTCATTATTTTTCTTGTTCACGATCTATATTTATTGATAATGCCACAAAATAATTGCCTACATAATTCTTGTGCGAATTATTTTTATCAATAAATTTTACACGTCTTAAGTTGATACCATTTTATCATAAAAAACAAAAAATTTCTGTAAGATATACTTTCTTACCCATTTATTATGAAATAAGTGTATCATTCTAGTATTTGTTTATTCCATTGTAGAATGATCTCTTTCAGTTTCAATACAAATAAATCCATTTTTTTCTTATCTAATCTTGCTATATTCACACGACAACTTTGACTGCTTTTGGTAATCGTAAAACTAGGTAATACTGCCAAACGGCTATCTATTAATAATAGCCAATCTTCTTTTGTCAATATTCTCCTATTGTAAGTTAACCAAATATAATACCCACCCTTTGGTAACGTAAAGTCAATATCTTTGGATAAAGTCATTTGAAGTAAATTAACAAAATAAGTCATTCGATTTTTAAGTGTTTCTTGTAGAAGAGATAATTTTTTTGAAAAATTTGGATCAGTTAATGCAAATGATGCCATAACTTGCGGAAAAATATTTAGCTGCGTTTCATACTCATCTCGTAATTTAACTACTTTATCTAATACATAGCTTGGTGCTTCAATCCATCCTAATTGCATACGACTTCCCAATATTTTAGATAAAGAACCTATATAAATAACAGATTGTGGTTCTAGCTCTTTTAACAATGGGTATGGATTTAGCGAATGAAATGATAGTTGACCAAACACATCATCTTCAATAATTGGAATACGATACCTCTGACACAATTCAATCAATTTTTTTCTGCGTGTCAAAGTCATAGTGGTACCAGTAGGATTTTGAAAATTAGGATTGGTTAAAACAAGTTGAATACTTTCTTTTTTCACGATTTTTTCTAAAACTGATACACTCATCCCGTCTTTATCAACTGGAATTTTAATCACCTTTATCGACATCGCATTTAAAACAGAAATACCATTAAAAAAAGAAGGATCTTCAACGGCAACTGTATCCCCAGACTTTAATAAAGCTTGAATCAATAAAACCAAACTTTGTTGACCTCCAGCAGTTAACATAAGTTCTTGTGATTTGGGATAATGTGAATACATATCATACACTAATTGGGCAATCTTGTTTCTTAATGGGAGGTACCCCAAATTAGATACTTCTTCCGATAAAAAAGATTGCCAATTAACATTAGGTAAACTAATATTCGGGATTAAGCTATAAGGTAATTCTCCAGTGTAACCATCCAATACACTGTATTTATCATTCAACAATAATTTTTCTAATTGCTGTTCGTACTCACTTTTTTGATATTTAACGTCATTATATTGAATTCTCCTTCTTAAATGATTTTCCTGTTTTTCTCCAGATTGACTCAAAATATACGTTCCACTACTTGCCTTTTTTTCTACGAATCCTTGTGCTTCTAATTCATCATATGCTCGAACGACTGTACTTCGATTAATAAGTAGCTGATTAGCTAATGTTCTTTCTGATGGTAAACGATCCCCTTCATATAAAAGCCCATCACTAATTTGATTAATTAATTGATTCATAATTTGTCGATATAAAGGAGTGTGGGATGATTTGTTGATTTTTATTTCCATAAAATCACCTCTTTGATGTTAGTATATCATAAATTGGATGGGTCCAGTTTTCTAAAACCGGATGTAGTTTTTTTTTATGAGCATGATAAACTTTAGTACAACATCACTAAGGAGCAAACTTTTATGGTAAAAAAAATATTAACAGTCGCAGGATCTGACGCTGGGGGTGGCGCAGGAATCCAGGCTGACTTAAAAACATTTGAAGAGTATGGCACATTTGGTTTAAGTACCATTACTAGCATTTTAACTGTTAGTCCTAAAACAAAAACACCTTTTATTTATCCTATCCCGATTGAGATTGTTGAAAAACAATTAGAGACAGCTTTTTCTGGTGGTCCACTGGATGCTTTAAAGATTGGATTACTTGGAAGTTTACCAGTGATTGATTTATTAGAAGCCTTTATCAAAAAAGTAAATCAACCACATATTGTTTTAGATCCTGTCATGGCTGTCAAAACAAATAAAGATGTCTTACAACCTGAATTAGTAGAAGCGATGATAAAGAAATTAATCCCCCTAGCTGATATCATCACACCAAACTTGGTTGAAACAAGTATTTTAGCCAATATGTCAGTTATTGAAACTGAAGATGATATGAAATTAGCAGCACAAAAGATAGTTAATTTGGGAGCAAAATCAGTTATTATCAAAGGTGGCGCTCGATTAAAGGGAGATAGTGCAACTGATTTATTTTATGATGGAAAACAATTTTTATTTATTCATGAAGATAAATTAGAGACCAATACTAATCATGGTGCAGGATGTTCATTTGCTGCAGCAATCACAGCAGGAATGGCTAAAGGTTTAAGTACCGAATCAAGTGTCAAACTTGCAAAACATTATGTCACCAGTGCCATAAAACATGGAATTTATTTAAATGATTTCACAGGATATGTTTGGCATGGTGCGTTTCGAGAAGCAACAGATCGAATGATTATAGGAGATGAATATAAATGATGACAAGTACTAAATGGAGTATCAAAGAAACAACTTTAATGGGATTATTTGCAGCATTAACTGTGGTGGGAACGAGTATACGTGTTCCTCTACCAGCTCTTGTGGGCAATCCTTTCTTTCACTTTGGGTTACCTATTCTTTCATTAGCTGTTTTAACACTTGGATTTTTCAAAGGTTCATTAGCTGGAGGAATCGGATTTGCTATTTTTGATATTTTAAATGGATTTGCTGCTGAAGCACCTTACTTTATCTTAGAAAGTTTTGTTGTGGGTGCCACTTTAACATTTGCTTATCACCGTTTTGAAAAATATGAAAGTAAAACCTGGTTTATCCCTGTTATTATGATTATTGCTGCAATTGCAAAAATTTCGATGACATTCCTGAAAAATTTAGTAATTCAATTGATGATGGGAAATGAATTTAGCGTTTCTGCATTCGCTAGTTTTTCAACTTTATATATTACGGTGATTAATGCTATTGCCGCTATTATCATTGTGTCACTACTATATAAACCCATTAAAGCTTTAACTAATAAGATGCTTTACTAAGATATAAAAAAAGTTGCCTTAATTGGCAACTTTTTTTGTGTGCTTAACTCCGATTCCAGTTAACGCACTTAAAATAGAAAAAATAGGTGATAACAAACTAAATAATACAAATGGCAAATAACTCATCGTTGAAACACCAAATGTATTGGCGACAAAACTTCCTGCTATTCCCCATGGAATTAAGTAATTAATTACCGTTCCGCCGTCTTCTAACGTTCTACTTAAAACAACTGGGTCTAAACCCATTTTTTTGTATACTTCTTTAAAGGCATTACCTGGTAAAATAACGGATAATAACTGTTCACCAATAAAGATATTAACACCTATACTAGAAAGCAAACTGACAATAATCAATTGACTTGGTGAAGCTAGACATTTAGCCAATGAGTCAATAACTGTTGTAACTAACCCTATCTTCATCAAAATCCCACCCAGAGATAAGGTTAAAATTATTAATAATACGGTAAACGTCATGCTATTTATTCCACCGCGAGTTAACAACATATCCACTTGTTCATTACCCGTTTTTGATACAAATCCATTCTCAACGACACTCGCTAAATTAGCTAAATCAATATTTCCTTGTTGGATTACAATCATCACCACTGCCACGATAACATTTAATAAAATAGTGATAATCGCTGGTAACTTCTTCCAAGCACATACTAGCATCAGTAGAATAGGGATGAGCGACCACATGGATATATGAAAATGTGTTTCAAGTACTTGTGTCACTTCTTTAACGTTTGTTAATTCTACTGTAGCATCTGATTTACCAATAATGGTAAATAAAATCAATGACACTAAAAAAGCAGGAATAGTAGACCACATCATATTTTTTATGTGATCAAATAAATCTGCCTCTACGACAGCTGAGGCTAAGTTAGTTGACTCAGAAAGTGGCGACATCTTATCTCCAAAGATTGCTCCTGAAGCAATTGCTCCTACAATTAGTGGTGGATTTAGTCCCAATGTGACGCCAATACCAAAAAAGGCGATGCCGATTGTTGACATGACAGTAAATGCACTCCCCACTGCACTCCCTACTATCGCACATACAAGAAAAATAGATGGAATAAACCATTTTACACTGAGTAATTTAAACCCTATCACCATAATCGTTGGGATAATACCTGCTTGTATCCAGACTGCAATCAGTGCACCAACCAACAAAAAAATAAAGATAGGGATAATACCTGGTTTTAAACCACTAACGATCCCTTCATTGACCCACTCTAACGGCATTCTTTTTATGACCATATAGCCAATGGTCAATGCAATAGCAAATAATATCACAACATTAGGAGAGAGTTTAAATACTATAACTCCCATTGAAATACAACATAGAATAATCAATAATACAATACTTGCTTCTAATAAACTAATCCTCTTTTGCATGATAATCCCTCTTTTCATTTAATAAATTTTTTATTTATCAAATGCAACGATATCGTATCATCCCACCACAACTCATGACCATTCTCCTTTTTTATAATAAAAAAAGTCGCCCTTATGCATTTAAACATAAGGGCGACTTTTTTCGCGGTACCACCTTAATTTAAAGATAGTCCATCTATCTTCATCTCTTTAGTTATATTTAATTAGATTCATCTTATGTGTAATTCAGATAAATAAGCTGGATCGATTTTCAGCAACCATCGACTTTCTAAACGCAGTTCTTATTCCCTACTTGCATAAAATGTAAAACTTTTACTCATACTATCTATTTATTTGATAAATGTCAATAGTTTATTTTTTATCCCATAAAAATTGACTCACTATCTCATCCACTTCCTGATTTTCATGAAGTCCACTATGATCTGCACCTTTTCCTTCTATCAACACGTGTTCTACTTGATTACCATGCTCTAATAACATCGCATTAACAGCAAAAGAACTGCTAAGTGGGACTACATTGTCACTCAAATTATCATCAGATAATTTCCCTGCAACTAATAACAGACTAACCTCTTTAGATAACCCACTTAACTCATTCCCATAGAGAATGTAACGATCACTTTTTTCATTTGGTCCGTTAGTTAATAAATCCTCCAAACTCTGACTAGTCAACGTATCAATAAACTCATTAAATGGTGATCCTATTGCTACTAACTTATTAACTTTAGGCAAATCAGTCGTTTGGCTATCTTGTAATAAATATCTCAATCCACTAATTCCACCCATAGAATGTCCTACAATATTTACTTCTTGAATATCATACTCTTTTTGCAAAAATTCTAATACTAGTTTTATCCATCTAGCTTGTTCCCATTCATTATTTCGATTATCTCGAAATAAAACTTGTATCATTGGATTATCCTCAGAAAATTGATTTGAGTCTAATTTATTTTCAGTTGAAATACTCCCGTCACTTGACACAATGACAACAAGTGATTTTGTCGCCACATCTTGACTAGCTAAACGATTAATCATGTGTCCTAATGATCCTCTTCCACCACCAGCGCCATGGATAAAAAGTGTAGGGACATTCGTATAATTTACGTTACTTTCTATTTTTTCATTAGTCGCGCCCGTTACTGATTTTTTTTCCTGCTGATTTATTTGACAAGACGTCAAAACAACTAATAAAAAAATCATAGGGATTAAAAAATGTTTCAAACGCATGAAAATCCCTCCTTAATAGAAAAAAAACATGAAAATAAAAACCGATAAAAATATCGGTTTTTATAGTTTATCTACTTGATCAAAGTCTAATTCTGTACTTGTTTCGCGACCAAACATATCAATATTTACTTTTAATTTTTGTTTTTCTAAATCGATTTCAGTAATCTCTCCAGTTAAACCAGAAAATGCTCCTTCTGTAATTGTCACGGTTTCACCTAGCTCAACATCTAAATCTGTGACACGTTTGCTCATTCCTATTTTACCTAAAATATGAGTCACTTCTTCTGGTAATAGTGGAGCAGGCTTACTACCAGCACCGTGTGATCCCACAAAGCCTGTTACACCTGGTGTATTACGTACAATATACCATGATTCATCAGTCATAATCATTTCAACTAACACATAGCCTGGGAAAGTCTTTCTAGCTGTTACTTTCTCTTGACCATTTTTGATTTCTCTTTCTTCTTCTTCAGGAACAACTACACGGAAAATAAAATCTTCCATCCCCATGCTTTGCGCACGAGATTCAATATTTGTTTTTACTTTGTTTTCATAACCTGAATATGTATGTAATACGTACCACTGTCTTTCAAACGATTCCACAGAATTCAACCATCCTTTTCATGATAAAATAAAAAAACCTCAGAGAGCCGAAGTTTTTCTTTCAACTTAATTGTAACACTCAAATGTGCATTTTTCTAGTTATATCTACAGACCTTTTAGCCCAAGATATGAAAGTTTTGCTAATAAAAAGTCAACCGCTGCGAAAAATAGAGCAAATAAGATAGTTGACTGAATCACTGTAATCACATCTTTAACTAATTTTTTACGACTAGGCCAAGTAACAAGTTTCATTTCTTCAATAACGCTTTTGAAAAATTTCATTCTTTTTCTCCTCCTTAATGATGACTATTTCGTCTCTTTATGAAGTGTATGCTTTTTACAATACTTACAGAATTTTTTTACTTCTAAACGCTCAGTACGTTGTGAATCACTAACTGCTTTTGAATAGTTACGAGAACCACATGCGGTACAAGCAAGTGCAGATTTTTTTTGAGCCAAGGGTAGAATCCTCCCACTTTATTAATAACGTTTAAAGTATAACGTTTAAAAGAAGTTTTGTCAAACACGCTCATTTACTGAACAGGTTATTGTTCTTTTATTTAATCATTTGTTTATGGTATTATTAGATTATAATAAAAAATGAAGGGAGCTACATATTATGTTAATTGAATCAGTCTGTATTCCAAAAAGATTGCTAACAACCGTTAGTGAAACTTGTACGCTAGAAGATGCGTTGAATATCTTAGAAGAATCTGGTTTTCGTTGCGTCCCTGTACTTGACGAAACTGGAAAATTCTTTAGAGGAAATATCTATAAAATGCATATATATCGTCATAAATCAAACGGCGGTGACATGACTCTACCTGTCACACATTTAATAAAAAATGCGACAAAATTTATTCATTTGAATTCATCTTTTTTCAAAATCTTTTTCACTATTAAAGAGTTACCATACATCGCTGTTTTAGATGCCAACGATCAATTTTACGGCATTTTAACACATAGTAGTTTATTAGGTATTTTATCTCAATCATGGAACGTTAAAGAAGGACGCTTCGCATTAACGATTGCTTCAACTGGCCGTAAAGGTGACCTAGCAAACATGACGAAAATTATTTCTAAATATTCTGATATTGCAAGTTGTATTACACTTGATGTTGGTCGCGATGAATACATTCGTCGAACGATTATCACACTACCAGCAGATACTGATAAAGAAACATGTGATTTAATCATCAAAGCATTAAACAAAAAAGATTTCTTTGTCGCTCAGGTCGAAGATTTACAACAACCCTTAAATTAAAAAAATGCAGCCAATTAAATTTGGTTGCATTTTTATTTTCATGATTAAAATTTTTCAAAGTGAACCATACGATTAATTCCAAACATAATTGGTGCTGATATACTCATAATAATTAATTCACTCAAAAATAGTGAGCCATATGTTGCCCAGAAAAAGTTTGAGCCAATCGATTGATTAGAAATAATGCAAATCATAATAGCAATTAGTATCATACTTACTGAAAAAGCAATCGTATTGATAACCATTCGTATTTTCTCACTCTTAATCCATCTAGCAGATATAGCTGTGATACTTAAAGCCAACAATGTTTGACCTCCACCAAACAAGACATCCATCATGCCTCCTTCAGAAAAGAACAAATTAAATGCCACGACTCCTAAAAGAACACCCCATAATAATTTTTTATTAAACACAACTAAATGATTCAAACTCTCAGATACTCTAAACTGAATCGGCCCTTGCGCAATAGGGGCTACAACAAGTGTTAACACAACATAAAGTGCTGCTATTAACCCATTGACAACTAATGTAGTCGTCTTTGATTGTGATACTGATTTTTCCATTTTTCTTTTTCTCCCTTCCTAGTTTTGATATCGCAGGATGGTATGAACGAACTGCGGTTATTCAACATAACGATATTATCCTACCTGTTGTTTACCCAAATGTCAAAGTTTTTTGGTATGATAAGAGCATGACTAACAAAAAGGAAGAAAATGATGTCACTTATTATTCAAAAAATCAAAACGATTACAACACAGCATTTCTCTTTATTAAAACAAGCAGATCCAGATGAGGATATGATTAATTCATATATTTATCGTGCTTTTTTGTTCGAATGCCTTTATAATAATAAAATTGTAGGTGTTCTAGTATTAAATCAGAATAAAGGGAACGCATTAGAAATTTTAAATATTTCTGTCCTTGAAGAATATCAACATCAAGGCATCGGGTCTTCTCTCTTAGTTTTTACTGAAAATTTTGCAAAAGAAAACCATTACTCTACACTTGAAGTTTGTACAGGTTCTACAAGTATCTGGCAACTTTATTTTTATCAAAAACACGGCTTTCGCATAACAGACATCCAGATTGACTACTTTCTCAAAAACTATTCTGAACCTATTTTTGAGCATGGTATTCAATTAAAAGACCAACTACGTCTTAAGAAAGTGGTTTAATCATATCGTGTTTATTAGTAGAACCGTCAGAATTTAAGGAGTTACTTTATGAAAAAATTAATCTTACATTTATTAGTTAATCAACATGCTGGTTCTGGAAAAGGAGCTAAACAATATAAAGAAGTTCAAAAACAATTGATAGCAAAAAACATTCCATTTAAAACCTATTTTACTGAATATGCTGGTCATGAAAAAGAGATTGTCCAAGAACTATTAAACGGTATTCTTACCCCTTATAAACAAGATGAACCATTTGAAAATTTATTAGTCGTATTAGGTGGTGATGGTACTTTACATGAAGTTGTCAATGCTTTAAAACACGAGCCGACTATTCCTATTGGCTACCTCCCAAGTGGTTCTGGAAATGATTTTGCTCGGGGGGTCGGCATTTCAAGAAAAATAAATGCGGCCTTAACACACTTGTTAGATGTAAACGAACCAAAACCAATTAGTTTAATGGAGGCAATGGATGTTGACTCAAATGATACTCGTCTTATTTTAAACAATGTTGGTGTAGGGATTGATGCGAAAATTGTGGCAACCGCCAATCATTCAAAGGCTAAATCATTATTAAATCAGATGAAATTAGGCTCTCTATCGTATGTTAGTGCGGCTCTATCTTCCCTGTTTAAGCAACCTTCTTTTCCCTTAATTATTGAAACAACCACAGAAAAAAAAGAATTTGAAAGTGCCTTTTTATGTACCACTACTAATCATCCTTATTTTGGTGGAGGAGTTGCGATTGATCCGACCGCTTCAGCTTATACAGATGACGTTCACTTAATTATTGTTGAAAAAATTTTCCCTTTATCTTTAGCTTGGTTAATTATAAAATTATTTTTTAAACAACATTTAACCTCCCCACATCTACATCGCTTTGTCGATTCAGAATTGACACTAACCTGTCCTCTTGCACAAGTGGGACAAGCAGATGGTGAAGAACTAGGAGAAAGAGACTTTAAACTACACTTTAAAACCACTCAACATTTATTTTGGATGTAAAAATAAGCCATGGCAAAAGCCATCGCTTATTTTTTTATTTCAAAATCGTGAGGAGTTTGGTCACTCATTCCAATCATTGGATCAATGGTAAGATAATTATCTAGTGTTAAAACATATGGTTTAGGAGTCTCTTCATCTACTTTTTCAAACAAAGACACTTCTTTAACGTTTGATTTTTTTGGTAACTGTTCAAGTTTTTCTTCTACTTTATGATGTAGAGTTTCTTTAACTTCTTGCTCTTTTTCATCTAAATAATTTTCTTCCTCTTTAGCTCGTTTAACTAATAACTCATCGCTTTCAACAAGTCGTTCCACTAAAGTTGTTTGTCGCTCTAATGTCTGACTTTCAATTGCTCTGACAAAAGCATCAGGTTCACCAAGTAAAATCAAAAAATCTCGGCTTCTTGTCACAGCTGTATAAAGGAGTTTTCTTTGAAGCATTCGACCATATTGATTCACTAATGGTAAAATCACCATTTGAAACTCGCTACCTTGTGATTTATGAATCGAACACGCATAAGCTAATGTAATTTTTTGCCATTCATTCCGTTTATAAACCACTTCTGTTTCATCAAATAAAATCGTCATCTCATCGACCTTATCATCTGTATCTTTTCCATAAGTAATCCCAACAATTTCTCCCATGTCACCATTAAAAACATTCACCTCTGGACTATTCACAAGATGTAGTACCTTATCACCAATACGATATAACTTGTCCAACCATTTTACTTCTTTTCTTTCGCCAGTATCATTGCTATTTAAAATCTGCTGCATCATAATGTTTAGTTGGTCAATCCCTGCTTTTCCACGATACATTGGCGCTAATACTTGGACTTCTTGATTAGAAAAACCTTTATCTTTCGCTCGTGATACCACTTGTTCAACAACTGACTCGATTTGACTAACATGGCATTGAATAAACGACCGGTCTTTTTTGTTTTCTGTTAAATCATTTGGTACCTTACCATTTTTGATATGATGTGCTAATGAAATGATAGAAGAACCATCATCTTGTCGATAAATATCCACTAATTCTTTTTTGGGTATTTCTTCTACTCTTAATAAATCTGTTAATACTTGACCTGGTCCAACTGAAGGCAACTGATCCTTATCCCCTACAAAAATAACTTGCATATTATTTGGCACAGATTTTAATAAAGTATTAACTAACCATGTATCAACCATTGACAACTCATCAACTATCAAAAGTCCACCTTCAAGTTCTCTAGCCTCTTCTACGCCTTCTTTTTCTCGACCTGTCAGACCTAATAAGCGGTGAATGGTACTAGCTGGAAGCCCCGTCATGTCATTCATCCGTTTAGCTGCTCGACCAGTTGGTGCGGCCAAAAGAATTGGAAATATCTTTTGCGTGTAATCCTCCAAATTTAGAGAAAAGCCATTTAATTCTGCATATAAAGACACCAAACCATTAATTACGGTTGTTTTACCTGTACCAGGTCCTCCTGTTAAAATAAAAAAATGGGACATGATGGCTTCTTTCAATGCTTCTTTTTGACTATTACCATACTTGATGCCATTTTGCTTTTCAATCATTTTAATCGTGGCATCAATTTCTTTTTCTTTATAAGGTAACTTTTTCTTTTTTTCAAGTAATCGTTTGATAGACGCAGCCGTACCAACCTCAGAAAAATACAACGATTTTTCAAACAAACGAGTTCCCTCTTGAATAATCACACCTTCTTCAGCTAGACGAATTACTTCATCTGCTACTAATTGTGGATCAATTTCAACAGGTCGACTATTTTCTAACACCTGAATCGAAGCTGATAATAATTGCTTTGCTTCCATGTAAGTATCACCAGCATTCAAGCAACCTTGATACAACTCATGAACCAATGCTGCTCGAATACGTTCTGAAGAAGTAGCAGAAATTCCAATTCGTTCTGCTAACATATCAGCTTTTTTAAACCCTACTCCCTCAATATCTTCCACCAACTGATATGGATTCTCTTCGATAATATTTAACGTATCACCTTTATAATATTGATAAATAGTAAAAGCTAGCTGGTTTCCAAAACCATAACGATTTAAGCCGACAACAATTTGTTCCATGCCGTAATTTTCTTTTAAAGAAGACACCAGTGTTTCTTTCTTTTTTTGATTAAGTCCTGCAACTTGATCAAGTAAATCTGGATTATCTAAGATGTCATCTATAGCCGTTTCACCAAGCAACTCAACAATTGTCTGAGCCGTTTTTTTCCCTATCCCAGGAAACTTACTACTTGATAAATAGTTTATCAATCCTTCTGTTGAGGTTGGTTTATCTTGTTCATATCGTTCTACTTTTAATTGTTCTCCATACCTTGGATGATTAACGATTTCTCCATAAAAACAATACAGTTCTCCCTCTTGAATCTGACCAAATGTTCCAGTGACAACAATCTCATCACCATCATAAGTTGTGTTAGTCTCTTTTACTTTTACCAACATGACCTTATAAAAATTTGTGGCATTTTCAAAAAAAATTGCTTCAACCACTCCCTTTAGAAAAGGCGTCTTTGGCATCTCTTCCATTGTCGTCACCTCCATCTATCATGATAAGAAATCTGTATTGTTCCAATCATCTAAAGTAAATTCTCCATCATTAAATGATAAAACTGTCACACTATTATTATCTAACATTCCCTCAACTTCACGAATACGTTCAATTGGTACACCTAAAAGCGTCCGCATACAGGCAATTAACATGGCACCATGCCCAACAAACAACAATGGCCCTGTTTCATTGTCTTCTATTGCTTCTTTTACAACAGTCGTGCTTCTTTTAATCATCGAGTCATAATTTTCTCCATTAAAAGCGGATGGATCATACTTATCTGGGTGATTTCTCAAATAAAACATCTCATTAGGAAACGTTTCCTTTGCTGTTAAAAACTTTTCTCCTTCTAAATCGCCAAAACTAAGCTCTACAAAGCCTGGTCTTTCATACATAGGGACATCATAGCCAAATTGTGACACAATGCCCTCAGCCGTTTCTTTTGCTCGTTTAATAGGACTTGTATACACTGCTTTAAACGGAATCTCTTTTAACGCTTGACCACATTTTTTCATGTCTTCATAACTTTGTGGTAATAAAGGAGAGTCTTTCACTCCTTGTAACCGATCGTCTAAATTCCATTCTGTTTTTCCGTGACGGACAAAATATAATTTCATTCAACTAACTCCTAGCTTAATTTATCATTGTCATAGATATGGACTGCTTCTAAATCAGGAAATGCCTGTTGTCTTAATGCTTCATAAACAACTAACGCAACGGTATTCGATAAATTCAATGATCGAACGTGTTCATCATTCATTGGAATACGGATGCATTTTTCTTCATTGTCTCTCATAAATGTTTCTGGTAATCCTGTTGTTTCTTTTCCAAAAATAAAATAATGGTCACGCCCATCATTAAACGCCACATCGCTATAAGTATTTCTAGCAAATTTTGTGACCAAATGTAGTGGCGAATCACCTAATGTTTCTAAAAAAGCATCTAAGCTTTTGTGATATGTAATATTCACATCATTCCAATAATCAAGCCCTGCTCGTTTTAAATGTTTATCATCTGTTGAAAATCCTAATGGCTCAATTAAATGTAATGGGGAATTTGTTGCAGCACAAGTTCGTGCAATATTTCCGGTATTTGCCGGTATTTGTGGCTCAAATAATACGATATGATTCATTATTTTGGGTCTCTTCTTTCCTATTTTTTTGCATAAAAAAAACGTATCGTCTCGGTGTTAGTTCACTGCGAGTCGCTACGTTGGCGGTTTGCCATCTCACCAACTTTTATCAGAACAGGAATCTGATAAAAACCGCTGAAAATGACTTGATGCTATTGTAGCACTAACAACTATAAAAAACAACCTTAGTTTTGGAAATCAATATTTTTTACCAACCAATATTTTCACATCTATTGTTAATTTCTGAAAATAATTATCACGAGCATGCTCTTTTGCCTGAATACTGGCTCCCCAATGCATTGGTGACATCATCAAAACATCTTGAAAATCTTCTTTTTCCACAACAAATTGATAGGTTATTCTTTTTTCTTCTATTAACTGCATATCTTTTAAAAATTTTTGATACACTTTTTCATTACTATATTGTTGTTTAGCTTGCTCATCATAATAAAATAGCTCACGTAATTCTTTTAAATAATGTTCTTCTGGAATAACTTTAATCACTAGCCCTTCTTTTTTTAAAACACGACTCATCTCTTCATAGTGACTAGGTGAAAAAATATTTAATAAAGTATCTACACTCTCGTCTTTAAATGGCATATTTGTGACATCTCCAATGAACCAAAAAGCCTCTTTTGAAAAGTCACTTGCTAATACCATACCATCCTTGGACAAATCAAATCCCATCTTAGTGCCAGAAATATCATTGTTTCTGATTAGCCTCTCTAAGATACTTCCTTCTCCAGCTCCCATATCCACTATTAAACCAATTTCCCCTTGATTTGAAATAATACGGGCTATTTCCTTTTCAATTGGCTGATATAATCCCTTTTGAATCATATTGCGTCGATGTTCAAGCATCTGATGATCATAATCACTTTCCATATGGTGAAGTGGAAAATGGATCGTTCCTTTTTTCGACAAATCAAAATGATGATTATTCTGACAAACTAAGCTATTATCTAATAATTCAAATGCACTATGACATTTGGGACATGCCATTGCACCCACTGTCGTTTTTAAGTGATCTATCGCATACTCTTTTTTCTTTTTTAGCATATTTAAACTCCTAAATAAATGTTACGACTATCATACCATAATTTTCATCGACAAATGATGGTTTATGCTATACTAATATTACAAGAATGAATGAATGAAACTCGGAGGATTTGTTTGTGATGATTAAAGAATTTTGTGCTGAAAACTTTACGAATATTCCAAATGCGATTGCTTCAGGTGCAACACGCATTGAACTTTGTGACAATTTAGCTGTCGGTGGGACAACAGTTAGTAAGGGTGTCTTGGCAGAAACCATGGCCTACTGTAGTGAAAAAGGCGTTCCTGTGATGGCGATTATCAGACCTCGTGGTGGAAATTTCGTCTATACTGACATTGAATTAAAAATTATGGAAGCAGATATTTTAGAAGCAAGACAACTTGGTGTTGATGGGGTAGTATTTGGTTGTCTAAATGAACAAAATAAAATCGATGAAGAGGCTATGTTAATCTTATTAGAAGCTTCTGAAGGTATGCAAGTCACCTTTCATATGGCGTTTGACTTAATGAAGCGTGATGACCAATTTGAAGCCATTGACTGGTTAAGCCAACATGGCGTTACTCGGATTTTAACTCATGGTGGAGCAAGTGTCGTACCAATTGAAAAACATTTAGAATACCTTAATGATTTAATTTCCTACGCTAATAACCGAATTACAATTCTACCTGGTGGTGGAATTACTTATAAGAATATTGATACAGTGACTTCCTTTTTAAATGTAAAAGAGGTACACGGAACTCGAATTGTTGATTTTCATTTTTAAAAAGTGCTTTGCGTTTTAGACGCAAAGCACTTTTTCTTTTACCAATTATTCTCAATAAACTGATCACGACCAGAAGTTCGTCGATAATTTTGATAATGCTCTTCGTTTTTTTGATAAAAATCTTGGTGATAATCTTCTGCAGGATAAAAAGTTTTAGCTTTTTCTATTTGCGTTACAATGGGTTGATCAAATTTTCCACTTTCCTCTAGCTCTTTTCTTGATTCTTTTGCTATCTCATATTGTTCATCATTCTCATAAAAAATAACTGGACGATAAGAATCACCTCTATCAACAAATTGCCCCATAGCATCTGTTGGATCTGTTTGATGCCAATAAATCTCAACCAAGTCTTTATAACTAATTATTTCAGGATCAAATGTAATTTCAACAGCTTCTGTGTGACCTGTTGTTCCACTACACACTTGTTCATACGTTGGATTAACTGTATGACCACCTGTATACCCCGAAACTACTTTAATAATTCCAGGTAACTCATCAAATGGTTTTACCATACACCAAAAGCATCCACCAGCAAATATTGCTTTTTCTTCCATTAAAATCATCTCCTTATCTTTTTCTAACCATTTTAAACAATCTTCTTTTATTCGTCACATAATATGATTTATTCACAAAATATTCCTTCTTTTAAAGGAATATTATTTTATAATATATAATATTTTAATTGAAAAAAAATTTCAATAAGATATAATAATCTTATCTCATATGAAAACGAATACAATCAAGAAAGGAGTTTAAAAAATAATGTTTGGTTTTTCTATTTTTATGAATCAACCTTTATCGAATGAAAAAAAGAGTTACATAGAAAAAATGAAAACAATTGGATTTACAGGTATTTTCACTTCGCTACATATTCCAGAAGATGATGCCGCTACCTACTATTCCAGACTAATTGAACTTGGCACGGAAGCTAAAAAAAACAATCTTAACTTAATGATTGACATATCAGGTGATGCTTTGTCTAAAGCAGGATTTTCTATTGATCGTCTTGATGAATTAAAACATATTGGTGTGACAGCTCTTCGAATGGATTACCATATTTCAAATGATACAATCGCCAAGTGCTCTCATCATATGACAGTTGGATTAAATGCTAGTACTATTACACAACATGATATTGATGACCTAATCAAACACAAAGCAAATTTCAAACACTTAGAAGCATGGCATAACTACTATCCTCGACCAGAAACTGGATTAGATAAAACCTGGTATTTAGAAAAAAATCAGTGGCTAAAAGAAAATGGATTTACTATTCAAGGTTTCGTTCCAGGTGATGATGATTTAAGAGGTCCACTTTATGAAGGCTTACCTACACTAGAGGAACATCGTTATATCCACCCTCTAGCAAGTGCTTTAGATTTAGCTAACCAACTTACTGATGACATTTATATTGGAGACGGCGGCTTAAGCGAGGTCACACAATCTCAGTTTAAAGAGTTTTTACAAAATGATACTCTCACTCTCCATGTTAATACCATTGATGAAGAATTTAGCTCTCTCTTTCTTGGTCAACATCACAATCGTCAAGATGAAGCACGCGATGTGGTAAGAAGCGCCAATGCACGATTTAAACAAATACCTGATATTCCCCCCAAAAAAAACCTACCACGCTTAAAAGGAAGTGTGACGTTAGATAATCACGCATATTTACGCTATATGGGAGAATTACAAATTGCCAAAAGAGATTTGGTTAAAGACGATAAAGTCAATGTTGTCGCATATGTGATTGAAAAAGACATTCCCATAATAGACCACATCAAAGCAGGCATGCGTTATGAATTAAGAAAGGATGATGATAATGAGTAAAGTCGATTTAACTAATTTAACTACTGAACAGCGCAACCAAGATACATTAGGTTTAGATACGATGAGTGTCAAAGAAGCTCTTTTATTAATGAATCAAGAAGATGAAAAAGTAGCCGAAGCAGTTAAAGATGAATTAGCTAGCATTGAACCAGTGATTATCCAGACAATTGAAGCCTTTAACCAAGGAGGACGTCTTATTTATATGGGGGCTGGCACAAGTGGCAGACTGGGTGTTTTAGACGCAGCTGAATGTGTCCCAACTTTTGGTGTTAGTCCTGATATGGTGATTGGTTTAATTGCCGGTGGAGAAAAAGCGATGACTATTGCAGTCGAAGGGGCTGAAGATTCCATGGAACTTGGTAGAAAAGATTTAGTTGATTTAAATCTTTCAAAACACGATATGGTCATTGGGATTGCCGCAAGTGGTAGAACTCCTTACGTGATTGGTGGTCTCAACTACGCTAGAGAAATAGGGGCAAAAACAGCTAGCTTATCTTGTAATAAAAACGCGTTGATTAGCCAAAGTGCTGACTTTCCAATTGAAGTTAGCGTTGGTCCAGAATTTTTAACAGGATCCACTCGACTAAAATCAGGAACAGCTCAAAAACTCGTTTTAAATATGATTTCAACTATTAGCATGATTGGAATTGGAAAAGTCTTTAATAATTTAATGGTCGATGTGAAAGCAACTAATGAAAAACTCGTAGAGCGTGCAAAACGCATTATTATGCAAGCAACAGAAGTAGATTATGAGACAGCTGAAACGTATTTTTATGAAGCAGATGAAGATGTCAAATTAGCTATTGTCATGATTTTGACAAATAGTAGCAAAGATGACGCAACGGAAAAGTTAACTCAGGCTAAAGGTTTTATAAAAAAAACATTATAAAGGAGAATCACTATGGCAAAGAATGACTTAAGTTTAAACGAATTATCACAACAAATTTACAATCATGTTGGTGGAATGAAAAACGTTGTCTCTATTGTTCATTGTATGACACGCGTTAGAATGACTCTTAAAAATCGTGATTTAGTTGATTTAGATGGGTTAAAAGCTATTCCTGGCGTACTAGGAGTAGTCGATGATGATCAATTACAAATTATTATTGGACCAGGAAAAGTCAATAAAGTAGCTAAAGAGATGGTTGATATGGCTGGCGTTGATTTAGGTGAAACGTTCCCTGAAGCCCATTCAGGAAAAGAAATGGTTAATGAAAAAGCAAGAGAAATGAAAGAAGCTCAAAAAGCCAAGCAAAAACAATCTACCTTAAAAGTCATTCTTAAGGACATTTCTAATATTTTCGTTCCGATGATTCCAGCTTTTGTTGGTACTGGTATTGTTGCAGGGATTGCTGCTATTTTAACCAACTTAGTAACAGCTGGTAGTATTAATGGGGCAACTTGGCAACAATATATCGACGTGATGAATATTCTAAAAAATGGGATGTTTGGTTATTTAGTTATTTATACAGGGATTAACGCTGCTCAAGTATTTAAAGCAACACCCACTCTAGGTGGGGTTATTGGGGCTG
This sequence comes from Vagococcus sp. CY52-2, assembly GCF_022655055.1. NCBI lineage: Bacteria > Bacillati > Bacillota > Bacilli > Lactobacillales > Enterococcaceae > Vagococcus > Vagococcus changpingensis. The sequence goes on from NZ_CP093384.1 coordinate 1,638,875, forward strand.
TTGTCATGCTAACAGGTATGAACCCTGAAGCACCACTTAAAAATCTCTTCACCGGGCAAGCTCTTTCTCCTGGCCAAGGTGGGATTTTAGGTGTTATCTTTGCTGTTTGGTTACTTTCTCTTGTTGAAAAAAGATTACATAAGATCATTCCTGATTCGATAGATATTATTGTGACTCCAACTCTATCTTTGATTATTATTGGACTAATTGAAATATTCTTTATTATGCCTCTAGCTGGATTTATCTCTGATGGTATGGTTGGTGGGATTAATTGGGTACTAAACGTTGGTGGAGCCTTCTCTGGATTTATTTTAGGAACATTCTTCTTACCAATGGTGATGTTTGGTTTACATCAAATACTAACACCCATCCATGTCCAAATGATTAATGAAACAGGACAAACCATGTTACTACCAATTCTAGCAATGGCAGGTGCTGGACAAGTCGGAGCTGCGATTGCACTATGGGTTCGATGCAAAAAAGACAAAGAATTAACAGAAATGATTAAAGGAGCTTTACCTGTTGGGATTTTAGGTATTGGTGAACCTTTAATTTACGGTGTAACCTTACCTTTAGGCCGTCCATTTATTACTGCTTGTATCGGTGGTGGTATTGGTGGGGCTGTTGTTGGATTAGTTGGAAATATCGGCGCGATTGCTATTGGCCCTTCTGGTGTAGCCTTAATTCCATTAATTGCGAATGGTAGATGGTGGGGATATGTTTTAGGATTACTTGCTGCTTACGCTGGTGGATTTTTAGCGACTTACTTCTTTGGTATTCCAAAAGAACAATTAGAAAAAAACACCTTAGCAGAAACAACAGAGGATATTATTGTCAAACCTACAACTCAAGTAAAAGAAGTGAGTTTAACTTCTATTGCAAATGGTGTAGCTCATACATTAGAAGAAGTAAGTGACCCTGTATTCCAAGAAAAAATGATGGGCGATGGTTATTTTATTGATCCAAGTGATGGTCATATCTATTCTCCAGTTGACGGAACAATTACCACTGTTTTCCCAACAAAACATGCCATTGGTATCACAACAACTAATGGACTAGATGTTTTAATCCACATGGGAATTGATACTGTCAATCTTGATGGAAAACCTTTTGATGTTAAAGTAACACAAGGTCAGAAAGTAAAACAAGGTGACTTATTGGCCAGGGTTGATTTAGAACAAATTAAAGAAGCGAAAAAAGAAACTTCTATGATTGTTGTTTTAACTAACATGGATGATATTGACACATTCGTTTTAACAAAAACAGGCACTGTAACACATACAGACCATCTTTTAAATGTAAAAATGACATAACGAAAAACGCTTGGAAAAATTTTCCAAGCGTTTCTTTTATCTTGTTTTTGTCACTTTTAACGCATCTTTAAATACTTGCATCATACTCTTATCACTATAAATTAAAACAGTTGATTTGTATACTTTAGCTGAAAGTTTAAGTAATAAAATAATTCCAACTAATAGTATGCCTAAAGAAATAAGAATTTCTGTATTGGTGACACTATCATTTGCGATTCTAACAGGCATAGCAAATGATGAGAAAAACGGTATGAATGAAAAGATTTTAATTAGCATATTTTGTGGATCAGACATTCCTAACATCATTGTTGGTAACGAGGCAATCATAATCAAATAAGTCACAGGTGTTACAGCTTTTGCAGCATCTTCTGATTTACTTACTAACGAGCCTGTAAAAGCTGATAAAATCGTATAGATTAACACACCTAATAGTAAATATAAGAGATTGTAACCTAAAATTCCTTTGATTAATTCATCAATTGATACTGTTTCCAAAAATCCTTTTACCATATCTATGTCTTTTGCTAAAACATAAGCAATCACGCCAGAAAACAGATAGATGAGAACTTGCGTTGAAATTACGAGGAAAATCCCCATAATTTTCCCGTAAAAATGTTTTGCTGCCGTTGTACTGGACAAGATGATTTCCATAATACGTGTCCCTTTTTCAGACGCCACTTCTTGCGCTGTAATAGAAGCATATAGTAAGACTATCATATACATCGCTAAAACAATAAAGAATCCCACTAGTGTTAATGCCATCCGATTATCTTTATTTTCCTTAATCTGTCCATCTGATACTTTGACTTGTTTTTCTGATAAAGTTGCTTGAGATAACAATGTCGTCACTTGCTCTTGCGTTAACCCTAATGAACCTGAATTAATACCTAGCTGCATTTGATTTAGAAATCCAAGTAGTATTTGTTGATTTGTTGTACCAAGTGTTTCTACTCCTGTATACTGTCCTTTTAATTGATTTTCAGAAACCGAAATAGAAAGATACCCATCAATTTCTTCGTTTTCAAGTGCTTTTTTTGCCTCAGATTCTGTCGTAATCTTCTTGTTTATATCGAAATCATCTTTAGCCATTTCTCTATAGGTTTCACTAATAGCCTTATCATCCGAGACAATCGCTATTTCATTTACGTCTGAAAATTTATCTCCAAAGTAACCCATTCCTAAAGAAAAGCCAATTAATAAAAATGGTGCTAAAACCATCATAATAAAACTTGCAGATTTAACATGTTTCTTATACGTTTCAAGTGCAACAACCCAAAATTTATTCATCCTCTTCACCAACCTTTAATTTAAATATTTCCTCTAATGTCGGTGGCTGTTGATTAAATATTGGAATATAATCAGTCACCTTGATTACTTCTTCAAATACATCTCGACCTACCTCTGAAGATTCCAATCTTAGATGATAATAATTTTCTCTTGAATTTTCTACTCTTAATACTCCAGGAATAGCCTCTAATTCTTCTTTAGATAGAGTTGTTTCTATCTCTAAGTGAGTTCTTCCAAATGATTCTCTAATAGCCTGAACAGATCCATCCAATACCATTTCACCATCTCGCAACATGACTAGATGATCACAAATTTTTTCAACATTTTCCATATTGTGACTAGAAAAAATAACACACGAACCGTTTTCTTTTAATTCGATAATACCTTCTTTTAAAAGCTCAGCATTTACTGGATCTAATCCACTAAATGGTTCATCTAAAATAATCAATTTAGGTTCATGGATAAGTGTTGCAATCAACTGAACCTTTTGTTGATTTCCTTTAGATAACGATTTTACTTTATCTGTTTTTTTCCCTTTTACTTGAAATTTTTCCATCCATTTATCAATTAGCGGAACAATTTCTTTTTTCTTTTTTCCACGTAAGCGACCAAAATAAATCAACTGGTCTTCAATTGTTACTTTAGGATAAAGTCCTCTTTCTTCTGGTAAATAACCAATAACATCATAATCTTTCTCTTTTAATGGTTTTCCATTCCATAAAATCGTTCCATCATCTGCATCTAAAAAGTTTAAAATCAAACGAAAGGTTGTTGATTTTCCCGCACCATTTTGTCCGATTAATCCTAAAATCTTGCCATCAGGTATACGAAAAGATACATCATCTACTGCTGCCATATCCCCAAAATATTTTGTTAATCCTTCTACTTCTAACATTCTTTCCCCTCCTATTGATTAAAAAATAACATACTACTAACAAATCCGAAAAGAGCCCCAATAATCATCGCAATAACCATATCTCTTCCAAATTTTTGGCTTCTATCTATTGCCTTGGGATTGTTATACAATTCTGGCCGTTTACGATATATCATTTTGAAATATAATAGTAAAACAGCCAACATCACTGGAAAAATAATCCCCAAAAATAATATGCCACTAATGATTGCTTTTAACCACAAGCCCATGTCAAAATGATTGAAATAAAACAACATCAGATATATAGCCAAACTTGGAAAAAAAGCCCATAAAGACTGTAATAACATCCAGACTGTTTCATTTTTCAAACGTTCTTTATAAGTTTGTCTGTCAGTATAGTTAAAAACATGGTTACCAGTTGATTTAAATACAAAATAACGATTTCGATAATTTTCGACTAGCGACCAACCTGAATCTTTATAAAACTCAACATACTCATTAATATCTTCTTTTTTCCCACTATAAAAATCAATGACCCAAGTTGATTCTTCTTCTGCTGCTTTTTTAAATACATAAAATCCTAAAGGACTAATTTTTTTTAGTTGCCACCCCTTACTAGCTTCTTTCGAAAAATAAATACTTTCTTTTTCAGCGTAAAAAGCTAAACCTTTAGATAGTTTAATTTTCGTGTTTTTCCATATCATACACATCCACCCTATCTCCCATTAATAGAGAACGTCCCGCTTCATAAAACATACGTCGTCTGTCAACTTCTTTTATCAATTCTTCTTGTCCTTGAGAAGTTATCACATATATTTTTTTTCTATCTTTATCCTCTTTGAGACGAATATCTCCTTTTTTTTCTAATTTTTTTAAAATAGTATACATACTTGCTGGACCAATTGTTACACTATCATGTGTCATCTCACTGATACCCTTCATTATTGCATAGCCATGTCTTGGTTCTAATAAACTTAACAAGATTAAATACGTCGAGTCTGTCATAGATTCCATTTTTTCACTCTCCTTTAATCCATATCCAACTATATCATTATATAATATATCTTTAACTGATATATTATATAATGATATAGTTTTTGTCAATAAAAAAAGATGATTTCAAGTTTTTGCTTGAAATCATCTTTTTAATAATAATCGTTTAAATTAGTTAACTCTTACACCAAAATCTGGTGAATAATATGACATACTTGTCACTTTAACTGATTCTCCTGGTTGTGGAGCATGAATATATTGACCTCCACCAACATAGATACCTACATGGTACGTCGCACCTCTAGAACCCCAGAATACCAAATCTCCTGGTTGTAATTCACCTAACGAAATTTGTGTTCCAGCACTTTCTTGTGGGACAGTCCATCCACCAATTTCTTTTCCTGCCGCTTGACGGAATACATAAGATGTAAATCCTGAACAGTCAAATGAACTAGGTCCTTTTGCTCCCCAAACATATGGTTTTCCAATATGTTTGTATGCTTCAGATACAACAGCATTACCATTTGCAGCTGGTGTTGTAGAAGTTTGTGATGGCGCTGGTGTTGTCGCAACAGGCGTACTTGTCTCTGTTGTATTTGTTTCTTCTACTTCTGGTTGTGTTTGAGCAGGTTTATTTTCATTAATATCGTTTGGTGTCACAACAGTCACTTGTTTATCGATTTTTCCAGAATTATCTGTTGTATTATTATTAGTTTCATTAGAAGTATTATCAGTATTATTACTATTAGCAGTATTATTACTGTCGCTATTAGTTTTAGCGGTGTCTACTTTTTCACTTTTGACAGTTTTAGTTTGTTCTTTCGCTGCTTGAGCTGCTGCTTCTACAGCTTTGCGTTGCTCTTCACGTTTTTCTTCTGCAGCTTTTTGTTCAGCTAAATACTGTTCTTTTTTATTTTCCTCTGTCGCTTTTTCAGCAGAAATTTGGCTAACAGTTGCTTGTTGTGCTAACTCCTGATCTTCTAATTCACCTTTTTTTGCTTCTAAAGTAACAGCTGTTTCCTGTACTTCTTTTGCTTTTTTTTCTGCAGATGCTTTTTTCGCTTCTACTGCTTCTTTATCTTCTTTTTGTTGTTTCATCATATCATTATTAGCACCTACTAGACGATTAGCCGCCATAACTTTTGTCAAAGCATCTGAAACAGAATCAGCGTTTAAAACTAAATCAATAACATTTGAGCTGTTTGATTCTACTTGAACCGATCTAGCTTGTTCTTTGATTGATGCATCACGTTTTGCAATACGTGCTTCTAAATCTTTTACTTCACTATTTAAACTAGAAATTTCTTTTGTTAATTCCACTTGTTTCGTTTGCAATGCTGATGCTTCTTCTTTAATTGATGAAATATTTTCTTTTATACTTGATAATTGCGTAGTTGCTTCTTCTTCTTTAGAGGCTAACTCCTTAATTTTTTTATTTTGTTCTTCTACTTTTGAGTCTGTGTTAGCTGCAGTAGCTAACGCTGGCGCACCCACTGTACTTAATAATATACTACTTAATAAAATCGTCGATAATACTTTCTTTTTCAAAGCTAGCCATCCTCCATTTTTTTCATTTCACATTTATTTTTATTTGATTAAATTTTTATTCATTTTTTTAAATTTACGTTAACTTTAACAATAACCAAATTCTAACATAGATACATGTCACTTTGATGATAGGAATGTTACAAAAACATTTCAAATAATCACTTTTTCTTGTAAACTCCATATACCTTTGATAGTGGTATAACTAACAGACATATATACAATACATTGATTAATAAAGATGGAGCTAGATTTCGCGTGAAAAAGTCTAAAAAGTTAGCATTAGTTAATTTGAAAATACTAAGTAAAACCGCTCTTCCTATGGACATAAGTGTGACAAACACAATAAAACTTAATATAAGTGTCAGAGTATTTGGTTCGACATATTCAAAAAGTCTATACATGAAAAAAACGAGGATGGGTAACAATATTAAATTAATTCCCAAAACGTTATAAAAATAAGAATCATATAATAATCCAATAACTGTTGCACAAATCATTAAATAAGTTTGATTTACTTTAAACGTCGAAAACATTAAAATTAGCAAAACTAAATGACTTGTAAATGTCATAGGAATAGATAACATCCCCATCATTGCACTGCTTACATGACCATCAACTAACATTGCAACAAACAATAAAACAGGTAAATAGTATGGATAGTATGATTTTTGTTCCATTACTCCACCCCTTGATTTCCAGCAAGACGTTTAATAACTGTTACGCTTGAAACGTCATACATATCAGCAACAGGAGTCACCAATACTTCTGCATTTAACCCTGTTTTATTTTTTTTCACTTCTTTGACTTCCCCAACAACTAACCCTTCTGGAGAATTGTTTCCTAAACCAGATGTTGAAACCAAATCTCCTTTTTTAATGTTATCCACACTCGTTAATTGGGAAACGATTAAAGTATGCGTCTTACTGTTATAACCTTCCATTAATCCATACGCAGATTTATCATCTTTCGTCTGAATCATTACAGGAAAATGATTAGTATTTTGATTTTGAGTGGTTAATAATTCTACCTTTGAACTACCAGATTCAGCAATAATCACTCGACCAATTAACCCTTTATCCCCCATTACTGCCATATTCACTTCTATACCATCTTTCGTTCCTTTATCAATAATCAACACATCTTGCCAACTGTCTGGTGAACGATTAATGACACTAGCATTAATCACATCGTAATCAGTTAATGTATCATTCAATTTTAATTGTTCTTTTAATTTTCTTGTCTCAGATTTTTGACTTGCTAACTCAGCTTCTAAAGAAGCACTTTTATCAATTTGTTTTTTTAATTCTTCATTTTCTGTATAGGTATTAAACAAATTATTAATACTCTTTACTCCGCTTTCAAGCATTCTAAAAGGAGCTTTCACGACATAGTCTACTTTTGCAATTACATTATTCGTTTGCGACTGACCTGGTAAACTTTTTTTATTATTATCTCGTTGCATCGCACTAAATGTCACTAATAAAATAATAACAATCACAACAGTGATCGCTATAATGATATTTCGACTCGAATTATTTTTTTTCACTATTTCACCCCGTAATATCTTATAATCTAAAAAACATACATCCTTGATTTTACCATTATTCTTCAATATAAACCACATAACTACCTATTTGTTTTCAAAATTTTAATAAACTAATTTACTATTGTCAGACTCTTTAGACTATAATAAGATTATCAACTCATCAGGAGGGTGTATTATGACAGTCAATGGTAATTATTGGCACCTTTCCGAACATTTAATTAACGTTGTATTACCTGTTATCTTATTTATAGTAGCTATCATTCTATTTATTTTATTTGATATTATCCCTTCAACTACAAATGCTAACAAAATTTATAAAATCATTGGACTAACTTTTCTTATTACTACTGTATGTATTTCCACTATTTTTTTAATAACAAAGGATTATCGTAAGCTCATTTCTTTTGAAACAAATGCTAATCGAAAAATAAAAATGGCTGTTTTACATTATCAAACACGACCTAATGATTCCTCAAATCGAGCCTCATTATACGATGTAGATAAAACATTAAATCTTCCATTTTATAAAAAAGAAGTCTCAATAGAACAAAATAGCATAAAATATCTTGGAAAAAACGACGTGTTTTATTATTTTACAGATGATAAGGACATCTACCAATCGGATATATCCCGTGACCTAATCCAGTTTAAACCTGTCAATCAAGTATCTATTTCCAAAGAATACGCTATTTTAACTGATGCCTCTTTTGCATCTGTTGGCTTCAAAGAAAAAATTGGACCAGGTATATCCTCTATTATGGTTCCTATATCTAAAGAAAATGTGCTCTATCAACCCAAAACAAAAACTTACGATTTATTAAAATAAAAGGTCGCCCCAACATTTGGGACGACCTTTTTTAACATGATTCTTTTAGTTACCTTCGTAAGAATCAATAATAATTTGTTTTAATTCACTAATTAATGGTTCTTTAGGGTTAGCAGTTGTACATTGATCTTCGTAAGCAAGTTCAGCCATACGATCAACTGTTTCATCCAATGTTTTTTTGCTTAATCCTTGTGCTGATAAGTTCATGTCGATTCCAACACGTTTTCCTAAATCATCAACAGCTTTAGCTAAAGATTCTACTAATTCTTCTGTTGTGTTACCTTTAAGTCCTAAGAAACGCGCGATGTCTGCATAATCCGTATCAGCTCTAAAGTAATCATATTTAGGGAACAATGCATGTTTTGAAGGATCTTTTGCATTGTAGCGAATAATATGTGGTAAAAGAATCGCATTAGTACGTCCATGAGGAATACCGTATTCTCCACCAATTTTATGAGCAATTGAGTGACAAATACCTAAGAATGCATTAGCAAACGCCATACCAGCCATTGTAGAAGCATTATGCATTTTTTCACGGTTTTCTAAGTTAGGATTTTTAACTGAGTCTTCTAAGTTTTCAAATACTAATTTAATAGCTTGTAAGCTTAAACCTCTCGTGTAATCACTTGCCATAACAGATACATATGACTCGATTGCATGTGTTAATACGTCCATACCAGTATCAGCTGTAACAGAAGCAGGAACACTCATAACAAATTGTGGGTCAATAATTGCCACATCTGGAGTTAATGCATAATCTGCTAATGGGTATTTCACGTGAGTTTCACTGTCAGTAATAACCGCAAATGGTGTTACTTCCGCACCAGTACCTGATGTTGTTGGAATAGCAACCATTTTAGCTTTTCTAGCTTCAGGAATTTTGTAAGCACGTTTACGAATATCTAAGAATTTTTGTTTAGCGCCAAAGAATTCTGTTTCTGGGTGTTCATAGAATAACCACATACCTTTAGCCGCATCAATAGCAGATCCACCACCAATAGCAATAATTGTATCAGGTTGGAATTTCATCATTTGTTCTGTACCAGCATAAACTGTATTGGTTGAAGGATTTGGTTCAACATCTGAGAACATTTCGAATTTCACTTTATTTTGTCGTTTCATTAATTCATCAATCACTTTTTGAGCATACCCAAATTCAACCATACCTGGGTCACAAACGATGAATACACGTTCAACGTCTTTCATTTTTTGTAAATATTGAATTGAATTTAATTCAAAGTAGATTTTTTCAGGTAATTTAAACCATTGCATGTTATTTCTCCGTTTCGTTAAAGTTTTAGTGTTAATCAAATTAACTGCTGAAACGTTTTTAGATACTGAGTTTTTACCATAAGATCCACAACCTAAAGTTAATGATGGAATCATTTCGTTGTAGATATCACCAATACCACCTTGAGCCGCTGGAGAGTTAATTAAAATACGACAAGCATTCATTCTTAAACCAAATGCCAATTGTAAATCTTCATCTTCAGAATGTAGAACAGCTGTATGTCCTTCACCATTAAGTTTTAACATTTTTTCACATAATTCTAAACCATGTTCAGTATTGTTAGCTTTAAACATTGCTAATACTGGAGATAATTTTTCACGTGATAATGGGTAATCTGGACCAGCATCTTCTAATTCAGCTACTAAAATTTTAGTTCCTTCTGGTACTTTAATTCCAGCATCTTTAGCAATAGATACTGCCGAGTGTCCAACAATTTTAGGGTTAACAGCAGTTTTTGTTTCATTCATTACTGCTTTTTCTAATTTTTCTAATTCGTTTGGTTTAACAAAGTATACTTGATGCGCTTCAAATTCTTTTTTCACTGCATCATAGATTTCTTTATCAACAATGACACCTTGTTCTGACGCACAAATCATCCCATTATCAAATGATTTAGATGTAATTAAGTCGTTTACCGCACGTTTAATTTTAGCTGTTTTTTCAACGTAAGCTGGTGTGTTACCAGGACCTACACCAAGAGCTGGTTTACCAGTAGAGTAAGCTGCTTTAACCATTCCAGAACCACCCGTTGCAAGAACAATTGCAACACCTTCATGGTTCATTAATGTATTTGTTGCTTCAATAGATGGCGTATCAATCCATTGAATACAATTTTCAGGAGCGCCAGCTTTAACTGCTGCATCTCTTACAACTTTTGCTGCTGCTGCAGATGATTTTTGTGCACTTGGATGGAAAGCAAAAATAATTGGGTTACGTGTTTTAATCGCAATCATTGATTTGAAAATGGTTGTTGATGTTGGGTTTGTTGTTGGTGTTACCCCACATACCACTCCGACTGGGTCAGCAATTTCAATGATTTGTTTTTGTTCATCTTCGTTAATCACACCAACTGTTTTATCATTTTTAATGTTGTTCCAAATACTTTCAGAAGCAAACATGTTTTTGATTGCTTTATCTTCATAAATACCACGGCCAGTTTCTTCTACTGCTAATTTGGCTAAAGGCATATGTTCATTCAAGGCAGCCATAGCCATTTGGTGAACGATATGATCCACTTTTTCTTGATCAAAAGTTTTCATTTCTTTTAATGCTTCTTGAGCATTAGCGACTAAATGATCAATTGTTTCTGTTACTGATTGTTCTTTTACTTCAGCTTTTTTATTTTTATCTTTCAAAGTAATACCCTCCTGAATTAAATTCGTTATGTATTTCACAAATATAATATACAACACTTTTTTCACCTTGTAAATACTTTTATGTGATTTTTTTCACTTTATTTAAATGAATACGTTTTCTCTTAATAAAACCTTAAAATAAACATTTAAATCTGATTTCATTCTTTATTCGAGTGATATTTTTCTTAATAATTACGATATTGTGACTTACATCACTTTATGTTTTCATTTAAGCTCTATTTAAGTCTTATATCTTAGACTGTATGCATATCCATTTTAAAGAGGTTGATTACGATGGGAATACTAGGAGTGCCTAGATAATAATTAAAAACGAATTAACTAATCAGTTTGTTTAAAACTGATTAGTTAATGTTTGTTTTTTGTGTACTTAAGGTACAAAAGAAGTGTAAATAAAGGAGTGAGATGATGATTAATATTTTAGTAATAGAAGATGAAAAAGAGATTTCTCAACATATCCGAGATATTTTAGTAGAGTTAGGTAATGTCACTCAAGTCTATGATGGAGAGGAAGCTCTTTATGAGGTAGAATCAGGCGGGTATGACTTTGTTATTCTTGATTTGATGTTACCAAATATGGATGGGGTATCTATATTAAAAAAACTTAGAAACGATAAAAATAATATACCTATTTTAATACTAACAGCCAAAGACAGTTTAGATAATAAACTGGAAGGATTTAAAGTCGATGCCGATGATTATTTGACCAAGCTATTTCACCGTGAATAATTACTAATGAGAAGTAAAGCTATCTTAAAACGAACCTTCGAATTATATGAAGACAATACCCTTAGTTATGGCGATTTGACCTGTCTTCTATTGCAACGAGAAGTCAAATACCAGGACAATATTCTACCCATTCAAGGAAAAAATATGATTTGCTTGTGTACTTGCTACAAAACAAAGACATAATACTAACGAAAGAACAAATTTTTAATCGTATCTGGGACTATGACTCTGATACAGCATTATCTGTAGTGGAAGTCTATATGGGTCATTTAAGAAAACATTTGAAAGAAACTAATCTAAACAAACAACTATCTACTATCCGAAACGTTGGTTACATCTTACAAAAAGAGGAAACGCTATGAAGTCACCTGCATCAAAAAAACAACGTTTAAGATTTTTCCTTATTAACTGTAGCGCTTTTGCCGTTATATTTTCTTTACTATCTTTTATCACTATTCAAGTCATCCAATACTCTGCTTATACAGAAACCGATTCTACTTTAGAAAGAATGGCTAGTGATCCCAGTCTATTAGACAGAGAAATCAGAATGTTAAATAAAGTTGGAAAAGACAGCCCTATTGGAACCCCAAAATTTAATTTTGATGGGCCCAATAATCAGTTTAATACAGTCGTTATTCTGTGGGATAAAAATGGAAAAATTTTAAATAACTCTTCGGTAGAAGATAGGTTAGAGAATTTAGAAGAACCTACACTAGATAAAAAAAAATACCGGTATTATTTCTACTCTATCTTTGAAGAATAAAAATAATGACTCTAAATTTTTATTTCGTAGTGTTACCATCTCCCCAAGTGAAAATAACCTGAACATAGCCTATACTCAAGTACTAGTCAATGTTAATCAAATAGATGAAGCAGTTAAACAATCTCGTCTGATTATTTTAATTTGTATGTTTATTTTTTGGATTCTATCGTTAGTTATCAGCTACGGATTATCTAATTTTACGATGAAACCCATATTAAAATCATGAAAAAAAACAACAAGAGTTTGTTGAAAATGCCTCTCATGAATTACGAACTCCTTTGACAATTATTCGTTTAAATTTGGAAAAATTATTTACGCACCCAAATAATACAATAATTAATGAATCTGAAACTATTGCTCAAGCCCTGAATGAAGCACAGCGACTTACCAAACTGACAAGTGACTTACTTCTTTTAGCTAAGGGAGATTCTAATACTTTAATCCTTGATAAAGAAACAATCGATACCAATACATTTATCCATAAAGTATTGGATCCCTTTCAATTACTCGCTGAAGAACAAGAAAAACAATTAATATTTAAAGAAAATAAGTCATTTAACGCCGATATAGATGTAGTAAAACTCCATCAAGTATTGCTAATTTTATTAGATAATGCCTTTAAATACACAAAAACTGGGGATTCTATTACTGTCACTTCCTCTCTTACCAATAAAAAGCAATGGGAAGTTTCGATTAAAAATTTCGAACCTCACATTAATGAAGATAAATTAAATCATATTTTCACTAAATTTTACCGTGAAGATGATTCAAGAAACAAAGAAACTGGTGGAAATGGTTTGGGGTTATCCATTGCTAAGCAGATTGTTGAAGAACATGGAGGCAATATACAAGCAAAAAACGTTTCTCCAACAGGTGTGGTGTTTACATTTAAACTACGAAATAAATGAAAAAAGATACCTCAATTTTGTTTTGAGGTATCTTTTATTGTCTCATTTTTCCAACTATATCTCCCTGAGAAACGTCAGTCTTTCCTAAAAATTCAAGTTGTTGATTCATCTCACTTAAATTAGTGAAAACAACAATAATATCTGATGATTTATTTTCAGTCTTCAACATATCTAAATCAACTAATGCTAATTTTGTATCTGAAGTAATCGTATCTCCTTCATTAACACATACCGTAAAAGGACGTCCATCTAAATCAACCGTATCTAATCCCATATGTACTAAACCTTCCACACCGTTAGTAGTGATAAATCCAATAGCATGTTTTGTTGGAAAAACAGATGTTACAGTTCCCTCTATTGGAGAATAAATCTCTTTATCAAAAGGTTTAACAGCAAATCCGTCACCCATCATTTTTTCAGAAAAAACAGGGTCTTCTACTTCTGTAATGTTAATAAATGTTCCTGTGACAGGCGCACTCAATTCGACTGCTTCTTTTTCTTTTTTATTCTTTTTAAACCTATTAAACAATAGAATCATCCTTTCAAATCTATTACTTGTTAAACACGTTAAAACTTATCAAACCCATCAATAATGATAAAACCAATATCAACCCCATGACAATTTTAGTTGATAAGGTTAATGACTCGTTCTCAGAAGAAGTATGCGACAATGAATAGAATGTTAATCCAGAAAGTATCACACCAACAATATTAAACGTCATGATTTGTTGGACGATAGAAAATAAAATAAACTTTCCAAAGATACTTTTTCGACTAGCATTACTTTTATCAACTTTAACTAACATTAATCCCATGACAAGCATAACACAACTTATTAAAAAACCCACAGAAAATGTTGGTGTGGTTGTCAACAACTCTTGAAAACTAATTGCTTGTTTTAAGCAGGTTAACCCAGTATAAGCTAGAAAAAGTGCTGGAACTAAAAACCAATACCCCATCAATAATTTATAAAATTTAGTTTGTTTTTTTATCATCATCATTCTTATTACTCCTCGTTTCCGTGACATATACTCTCAATAAATAATCTAATACTAAGTGTAAGGTAACAAATGATAGTGTGTCTTTATTATCAACAACTTCAAACTTTGTCAAATTGTAGAAAAAAGCATATTGGGCATGCTGTGATATAAAATTTGATCCATTACGAGTGATTGATACGATATCAATGTTTCTAATATTTAAATCTAAAATACTTTCTTTAATATCCGCTGTTTCGCCACTCAATGAAGCAATCAGCAACATATCTTGTGGGGTCATTATATCCGTCATGATTTCTAACTCTGTTTGATTAGGAATCACAATAACTTTTTTTCCACAAGTTATTAACTGTTTTCCAAACTCTTCCACTGCTTTTCTTTGAGAGTAACCAGTTCCGTAACAATAAACTATTTGACTATCTTTTATTAATTTTGAGGTTGCTTTCATTTTATCGAGATCAATATTTTTTAACGTGTTTTGAATATCTGCACTCTGACTTTTGAATAAATCGTATGTTGTTTTATTATTCATCTTTTTTTGTTTTATATCCCGACTTAGAGAAAACTTAAATTCAGAAAAGCCAGAAAAACCTAACTTTTTCATCAATCTTACAATCGTTGATTTAGAAACATACGTTGCATCGCTTAATTCACCAATACTCATCTTAACAACTGAATCGATATTTGAATTAATGAATGACAACAAACCTTTTTCTAAATCACTAAAATCATCTTGATTAATATTTAATAAAATTTTTGCTAACAATGATAAAATAACCTCCCCTTAGGCATTAACTATAGTTAATTATACCTTAAAATGAGTTAATAATAAGGGAAGGTGTTAACAATTTATTAAATTAATTTATTCTGAATTATTTTAATTCTGGCCAGAAATCTTTATTTGCTTCAACTAACGCATCTAATAATTCTTTTGCCACACCAGCATTTGGTACAGTTTTTGATAATGTCAAAGCTTGCCATAATTTTTGGTAAGATTTTTCAGCCCAAGCTTCAACAACTAATTTTTCCACAGCTACTTGTTGTTCCATTAAACCTTTTTGGAAACGTGGAATTTGACCTTGTACTAATGGTTCAGGTCCATTTACCCCTACAATACATGGTACTTCAACCATCGCTGTTTCATCAAAGTTAACTACTGCACCATTATTTTCAACAATTAAAAGCATTCTTTCATGTGTGTTGTACGCAATCGCACGAGCTAAATCGACAATATAACTTGCATGTTCATCAATTTCTAGTGCTGTTCCTTCAGATGTTCCTTTTTCAACAATTTTCGCACATTCACCAAAGACATGTTTTTCACGACCATCCATTACCTCATTAGCACGAGTATAGTCAGGATTAGCATGTTCTACTGCCTCTTGTGGGTAGTAGTAGTATTTTAAATAAGTA
Source organism: Vagococcus sp. CY52-2 (assembly GCF_022655055.1). Lineage (NCBI taxonomy): Bacteria > Bacillati > Bacillota > Bacilli > Lactobacillales > Enterococcaceae > Vagococcus > Vagococcus changpingensis. The sequence goes on from NZ_CP093384.1 coordinate 1,654,737, forward strand.
TTTGGTAATGTATCTGGATCAACTGCATACAAATCTTTCGCTTTAGAGAATGTATCCATCCAACTAGCATCTGTATGTTGTGATTCTTCAATTTCTTCTTTTAATGAATAACCATACTCTGCTACATGTTTTTTGATTTGTGGCATCAAGTCATTTCCTTCTAAATCTCTAATATCTGTCCACCAACCAAAGTGGTTTAATCCATAATAACGAACAACCATTTCTTTTCTTGATTTTAGTCCAATTGATTTAGCCATACGTTCTTCAATACCAACTGGCATGTCACAAATGTTAATAATTTTAGAGTTTGGACGTAATTTTCTCGTTGCTTCCGCTACAATGGCTGCAGGATTTGAGTAGTTTAACATCCATGCATCTGGTGAATATTTTTCCATATAATCAATTAATTCTAATACGCCACCAATTGAGCGCATGCCATAAGCGATTCCACCAGGCCCACATGTTTCTTGTCCAACTACTCCATATTTCAATGGGATTTTTTCATCTAATTCACGCATTGCATATAATCCGACACGGATATGTGCCATCACAAAATCTACATCAGTAAATGCTTCCTTTGGATCTGTTGTTGCTAAAAATTTAATATCTGGTGCTTTTTCTTTAATTAAAATTTCACACGCATCAGCAATTTGTTTTTGTCTACTATCTAAATTGTCATAAAATTTAATTTGTCTAATTGGGAAACGATCCAAATTATTGAGTAACATTAATACAATCCCTGGTGTAAATGTACTTCCTCCACCTGCAATAACAATTGAAAATTTTTTCATGATTAAACGCTCCATTTCTATTTTTAAATTTATTTTTTATAATATTTTTTCAAACTGCTCTCTTACTTGTGGAACATCTAATCCAACGATTACTTGGAAAGCTGTTCCGTTTCTCACAACACCATGTGCCCCTCCTGCTTTAAAAGCAGCATCAGGCTGTACTAAACCCTCATCTTTTACTGTAATTCTAAGACGTGTGGCACAATTGTTTACTTTAGCTATATTTTCTGAGCCACCAAATGCTTCTAAGAAAATAATCGCACGATCAAGATATTGTGATTGTGTATCTGTTGCCCCTGTCCCTTTTGCTTGTTTCTCTTTGAAATCTTTTTTGCTATATAATTTAATATCTTGACTATCTGGTTCTCTACCAGGAGTCTCAAAATTAAATTTCAAAATTAAGAATCTAAAGACAACAAAGTAAATTAAAGTAAAGGCTAATCCAATAATTAACTGAGTAAAAATCATACCTTTATGATTTGTAAATAGTGGAATCCAGTTTTTCGCTAATAAATCGATAAACCCTCCACCCATGTCACCTACAACACCAAAAGCAAACATTGTTGCTGACATCGTTGCGGCAAGTAGTGCATGTACTAAGAAAAGAACTGGTGCAATAAATAGGAATGTAAATTCTAGCGGTTCTGTAATTCCTGCAAGCACCGCTGTTAAAGTAGTTGGAATTAAAATAGCCAGTACTTTTTTCTTATTCTCTGGCTTAGCTGTAAAGTAAAACGCCGCAGCAATACCAGGAGAAGCAAAGATTTTAGAGTTTCCATGTAAGGCAAAACCACCTTCAGGGAATAATTTTTTCAATGGTTCTTTTGTTTGAGCAAATTCATTTAAATGAGCCATCCAATATTTTGTAATTCCCTCTTCTACGACGGCTGGTCCAAATACAAATGGTGTGTAAATAAAGTGATGTAGTCCTGTTGGGATTAATATTCGCTCTAGGAATGTATAAAGCCAAACCCCAAATACTCCAGATGCTGCTAAGAACCCTTGCATTGAAGCAATCCCTAATTGTAACTTAGGCCAAATAACTGCGGTAATAAAAGCAATGGGTAGCATGACGAAGAATCCAATAATAACAACAAGTGATGATCCTTGAAACACTCCAAGGAAGTCTGGTAATTTAGTATCAAAGAAGCGGTCATGGATATAAACAACAATAGCTGAAATAATAATTGCTCCAACAATACCTGTATCTAGTGTTTTGATTCCTCCAATCAGTTTCAATCCACTATTACCACCTGCTTCCAAAGCAAAGTCTACATTAAAGAATGAACCAAAATATTTAATCATACCACTAACAAAATAATTAAATGTTGTATAGATAACAAAAGCTTCCATTGCTGCTCTGGCATTGGCTTTTTTTGCTAATCCGATTGCAAGACCTATAACGAATAATAATTCCATTTGATTAAATACTGTCCAAGCTCCATCTTCTATAATCGACCAAATGTTAAACCAAGTAGTCCCTTCAGTTGCAATACTTCCTACAAGAAGTGGATTCTTACAGATAATACATAATGCAACCATGATTCCGGAAAATGAAAATAAAAGAACTGGTGTAAACATTGCGCCACCAAAGCGCTGAACTTTTTCCATCATATTTGGATACAACTCCTTTCAATTTATAATTAAATTATGCAAGAATCTAACAACTTAAGCAACCGTTTACAACACTTAAAGAACAAGGTTCTTGTGATAAAACAAAGTATCACAGCTTGACACTTTGTTTCATAAATAACTAATAAAAAAAGGAGTAGAATTATCTACTCCAAAATGGTACGACTTTGAGAAAGCGATCATTTTTCTCTTATCTTCTATGTATTATATTTACTTCGCCACCTCAAATATTCTTTCAATCAGTGCTAAGACATTTCTTACTTCGTCATTTTTTACAATTGGTGTTGCATTATTAACAACGACATCATAGAAGTTTTGATAAAATCCATCATAATCAGCTTCAACTTCGATAATTGGTAACGTCGTTGTCGCATCTTCAGAAGGAGGCGACATTGTTTTAGTTAATCCTTGTCCTGCTTTAATTGGCACTAAATTGTGATGATCAATCACACCGGTTTGTTTCACTATTTTACCCGACAAATCCCAATCATCAATGACAGCCGTTCCTTCAAGGCCTTTGACATACCAACGTGGTAATTTCACAAAATTAGTTGTGCCAACTTCAACTAATGCTTTGATACCATTCTCAAACGTGATGTATGCAATAAATCCATCATCCACTTCGTCACCCAAGATATAGCTTAAATCAGCGGACACCTCTTTTACTGGACTATCTACCATAAAAAGAAGCTGATCCAGTAAATGAACGCCCCAATCAAGCAACATGCCCCCACCATGTTTTTCTAAATGACGCCAATCTCCTGGAATGCCATTCGCTCCATGAACACGTGACTCAATTTGAAATAACTCACCAATCGGTTTCTTTTGATACATATCTTGAATGATTAAAAAGTCATTATCCCAGCGTCTGTTTTGGTGTACCATAAACACTTGACCCGTTTCTTTTGACACTTTAATTACATCATCTAATTCTTTGGTTGACATCATAGCTGGTTTCTCACAAATCACGTGTTTTCCACTTGTCATCGCTTGGATAGACAACTCTTTATGGACATCATTAGGTGTCGCAATCAATACTGCATCAATCGTATTATCTGATAATAACGCTTCTAATGATTCATAACTTGTTAGTCCTGCATTTTTTGCTGCGTCTAAACGTTCTTTTTTTATATCATACGCCCCGACTACTTGTATCCCGTCTTCTTTTTTTATTAATTCCCGGTGATGGTAGCTTCCCATACCACCATACCCAATAATTCCTATATTAAGCATTTGACGACCTCCTATGCCCACCACATGTCAGTTGGTTTATCATGAATCATAATTGACTTAAGATTCGTCACTGCACGTGAAAAACCTTCATCAATCGACATCAACGGGTCTTCGTGTTCGATACTTAACACATAATCGTAACCATATAAACGCAACGCGCTAACTATATCTGACCAATCTTGTAAACTATGACCACATCCTACTGATCTAAATGTCCATGCTCTTGATTGAACGTTTGTATAAGGTTGCATATCTGTCACACCATACATATTCATGTTATCTTGATCTAGGTAAGTATCTTTTGCATGAAAATGATGAATCGCATTTTCTTTTCCTAAAATTTTAATCGCACCAACTGGTTCAATTCCTTGCCACCATAAATGAGAAGGATCCAAATTACACCCAATATTGACCCCAGCTGCGTCACGTAATTTCAACATAGTGTATGGTGTATGAGCTAAAAACCCACCATGAAGTTCAATCCCAATTTTCACTCCAGCTACTTGGCATTCGTGATTGATATCTTTCCAGTAAGGGATTAATTTAGTCTCCCACTGATAATGATAGATATCTGTGTAATCTGTTGGCCATGGTAAAACAGGCCAGTTCACAGATGTATCTGTTTCGTTTCCTCCACCAACACCAGAGAATCCATTTACCACTGGTACATTCATTAGAGATGCTAACTTAATTGTTTTTCTTAATAGTTCGTCCGCTTCTTTTGCTTCTGCAGGTGTTGGTGAAATAGGATTATGATGCGCACTAAAGGCACTAATTTCTAATCCTTTATCATTTAATTTTGCTTGGTATTCTTTTCGTTTATCACTACTGGCGAGTAACGCATCCACATCACAGTGCGCGCTTCCTGGAGAGCCACCTGTTCCAATCTCAACCATTTGTAACCCTTGCTCTGCTACTTTTTCAATCATCTCATCAAATGATAAATTGTTAAATAATGGGGTAAAAACGCCTAATTTCATGTTTGTTTCCTCCTTTTATAACTCTTCTAATGGTTCATGATGTCCATATGTTGGGTAGGTGCTATCCATTGGCTGACACCACTTCACTGCATTTTTAATCACTAGTTGAACTTGTTCGTTGTAATATGATGGATACGTTTCATGCCCAGGTTGGAAATAGAAAATTTTACCGTTTCCACGTCTAAACGTACAGCCACCTCTAAATACTTCGCCACCTTTATACCAATTCACAAAAATCAATTCATCAGGTGCTGGTATATCAAAATGTTCGCCATACATTTCTTCTTTTTCTAGTTCAATGTATTCACCAACCCCTTCTAGAATAGGATGACTAGGATTAACATTCCAAATACGACAGGTTTCATCTGCTTCACGCCACTTTAAATCACATGACGTTCCCATTAACGACATAAAAATTTTAGACATATGCCCTGAATGGAGTACAATCAATCCCATCCCTTGTAGGACACGTTGATGCACACGTTGAACAATTTCATCACTCACTTCATCATGAGCAATATGTCCCCACCAAACCAATACATCTGTGTTATTCAGTACACCTTCTGTTAAACCGTGTTCTGGTTCATCAAGTGTCGCTGTTTTAACGTCAAACTCTTCTTCTAAGAAAGAAGCTAATTGGTTATGAATGCCTTCTGGGTAAACTTTTTTTACCTCTTCATCTGTCTTTTCATGTCTGTATTCATTCCACACTGTTACGTGAATCATTTTTTCACCTACTTATTAAGATATACTGGCTCGCCAGTTTTTGAAGACTGGTAAATCGCTTCTAAAATTTCTGTGACAACTAAGGCTTGTTCTGGTAAAACAACTGGTTCTGTGTCATTTATAATTGCTTGTACCCAAGATTGTGCTTCTAAAAAAGCTGGGTCATTTCCTTCACCATCATAAAAATCAACGCCACCTGTTTCTAATTCAATGTGTTTTTCATATAGTAAACCATGATCCTCACCATTAATAGTCAAGCCATCAAACATATCTGCCCCACCTTTTGTGCCAGATAAACTGGTTTTGGCTTCTCCTATTTGACGACTATTTAATGCCCAACTTGATTCTAAAGAAATCGTTGCGCCATCTTCCATCGTAATAAAACCAAATGCTGAGTCTTCTACAGTAAATTTTTCTGGATCCCAAGGTCCCCATGCATTGGCTGCATTTTTTGTTGGTGACAGTTTATGATAGGTATTTCCTACCACATATTTCGGTTTATAATTATTCATCATCCACAAGGTTAAATCTAGTGCATGTGTCCCAATATCAATCAATGGACCTCCGCCTTGTGCCTCTTCATCAAGGAATACTCCCCAAGTTGGTACCGCACGGCGACGAATCGCATGTGCTTTTCCATAATAAATATCTCCCAACTCGCCTTCTTCACATACTTGATGTAAATAGTTAGCAGCTGTTGTAAAGCGATTTTGATATCCTATTGTTAATTTCTTTCCTGTTTCTTTCGCTGCTTCTAACATGGCTCTTGCTTCCTGACTTGTTTTAGCCATTGGTTTTTCACACATCACATGTTTATTCGCTTTCATTGCAGCGATGGAAATTCCCGCATGAGAATTATTTGGTGTACAAACGTGTACCACATCGATACTTTTATCTGCTAATAACTCATGATAATCTTGATACACAATTGCATCCATCGTCCCATACTCTACTTTTGCTTTTTCAGCACGTTCCACTATCACATCACAAAATGCGACCATTTCAACTTCTTCTACTTTGCTTAGTGCTGGCATATGTTTTCCATTAGCAATACCACCACAACCAATAATCCCTACTTTTAATGTCATAAAAAAACCTCCATCGTTTTCTTGTTGATAGATTCATCATACAAAAAAATGATAAGGTTTTCTTCCTGTTATTTTGGTCAATTATTCCCATATATTGTCTTTTGATATTTTAAAGGGGATAGTCCAACATGTTCTTTGAATACATGATGAAAGGTTTTAACACTATTAAATCCTGAACGTTCTGCCACTTCTATCATTGGAATATTTTCATGGGAAAGAATATATTTAGCTTGATTTAATCGGTACTCTGTCAGGAATTGACTAAAATTTTGCCCTGTATTTTTCTTAAAAAAACGTGAAAAATAATATGGGCTAAATCCTACATATTTGGCAACATCCTCTAGTGTAATCACCTCTTGAAAATGATTTTCTATGTAGATAAAGACATCATTCAGTCTTTCCAATGTCTGTTTTTGAAGAGTGGATTCGACAAAATTTCCTTCTTTGAGAGTACGATTTTTTTGAGGAATCTCACGATAATAGAAGACCAATAGTTGATGCAACAAACTTAATATAGCATAATCATAGCCCAACTTTTTTTGCTGTACTTCTTTAAATAATTTTTCTACAAGACTTCTCATCTCTTGCTCGACGTCGTTCCCCCAAAACCGACTAAGATTTTCCGCTTTTTCAAATAGCGTGACAATGTCTTTATAATCTGATTGATTTACTAAATAATTTTGAAAAACTGCTAAATCAAATTGATAAACAATCCGTGTACTGCCTGGTGAAGCTAAAAAATAATGAGATTCACCACTACCAAACATAAAAATTTCTCCCTCTTGTACTTGAAATAATTGATTATCATACCCAATATTGACTAGCCCTTTTGTCACATATATCATCTCAATTTCTTTGTGCCAATGTGGTGGTACAACAATCTCTCCTTGGTTTTCAAATGCCCTAAAAGGTAGGCTATTATCCCATTCTGGTATTTCTAAATATAAACTCATTATCTTCCCTCCTTAATTATCTCAAGTTGTCTTTCTTGTATTATATAAAAAAATCCACCAATATTCTAAAAAGAATGTGGTGAATTTTTTTATTAATAGTCTATGACACTTTCTCGTTCAATTAATTTGTGTGGAATAATCACTCTTTTTTTCAACTCATCCGGATAATTGACTTGGTTTAGACACTCCAGTACAGCTGACTTTGCTAGTTCACGTGTATTAATATCCACTGACGTAATATAAGGGTGAATTAATGTTGAAAAAATAGAATTATTAAAACTAATAACAGATACATCATCAGGAACTGTTAGACCAATCAATTGGATAAACTGAATCACTTTTAAAGCAAACATATCATCAATCGCAATGCATGCTGAGATTTTCCTTTCACTTAACAAGGTATCTAACTGAATAAATTCATTGCTTTTTTCTAAATCACATACCGGATAACAGGGTAAGTGATTATCTTTTAAACACATTTCATACCCATAAAAACGTTCCTTAAAGAAATTTTCAGTTGAATTATTTGTTACAAATAAGATATCCTTGTGTCCCTTATCAATAAGGTACTGTGTAACACTCCTACCTAGTAGCTGATTGTCATTATCAACACAGCTAGTATCATTATAATAACGATATGGGTGTCCAATAATTGTAAATGGGATGTTCTTCTCAATTAAAAAGTCTAAAATGAGATCATTTTCTTTTACATACATCAAGATAAAAGAGTCCACTCGTCTTTGTAAATAAAGTAGTGTCACTGCTTCCAGTAATTCGGTTTCGTTATTACCTGATGCTATAGCAAGACTTACTTGATGTTTACTTGCTTCTTCATTCATTGCCGTAATCGCTTCTAAATAAAACGGCTCACTTGCTCGCTCTTTGGATTCAATAATTGGCAAGACTACCCCAATAGCATTAGATAGTTTACTAACTAAGTTTCTTGCTGAAATATTTGGAACATAGCCTAACTTATCCATCGCTTTTCTTACGCGCTCTTTGGTTTCTCCTGAAATACTTGGATGATCTTTCAAAACACGCGATACTGTTGAAGGGGCAACACCTACTTCTTTTGCAACATCTTTAATTGTAACTCCCATAATCTACTCTCCCATTAGTTATTCCATATCAATCGACACAACGACACCATAATGATCACTAATACATGGATAATTTTCTCCATCGAAGATAACATCATGCGACCTCACCTGACAAGGTTCAGAGGCAAATATATAATCTATTCTTAACTGTTCTTTCGTGTGTTTCCATCCATCAATCTCTTCTGGGATGGTGTAACGCCCACTTGGATGTTCAGCTAATTCAAATGTATCCACAAAGCTTTTCGTGACTAAATCATATGTTTCATTTTTAATCGTATCAGGGCCATTAAAATCTCCACATAGCAAGATGAAACCAGATAATTTATCTAAAAAGAGTTTGCTTAAAGTCCATTCATCTTGAAACCCTTGTTTCGTTTCTTCATTCCACCAAGAATAATGACTACTTGTTACAAATAGTTCTTTATCCTGCACTGTTAGCTTTGAACAAAGCATCATTCGTCGTGTTACATCTGTCTTCTTATCCACTGATGATACTAACACTGCTTGTGATTGTAAAGGTTTTTTTGATAAAATTGCCACACCTTCTTCATAGATACCATATCCCACATGACTATAAGTCCAACTCCAATGATACTCTTCCCCTAACTCAGCTAATCGTTTAACTAAGCATAAGGCATAATTATCCTGTTTAATGATTGTCTTTTCATTGATTGGTGGAACAAAATGAAGTGGATTTTCCTCTGGTAACGCATCAATTCGTTGATTGACTTCTTGTAAAGACACTCCATCTAACCCACTAGATATAATATAGTGCACCAGTATATCCATCTTTTCTTCAGTATCTTCTTCCATCCAACTATGTATATTTAGTGTTAACCACTTCATCTTTTTTTCCTCACTTTATAATGATACTTGACCAATTTTTTCTGATGATTTATGTTCACCAACAGTTGATAACTCGAGCGTTTTAATTTCTTGTGTATTTGTAAAAACTACTACAATCGTGGTACCCTTCCCTTCATTCTCAACTGTTTTCCAATCGACTGTTGCTAATAATTGACCCGCTTTTACAGTATCACCTTCTTTAACTGATACGTCAAATACTTGTTTAGTCATCTCTACAGTATCTAGTCCCATATGTACTAACACTTCTAATCCTTCAGGTGTTAATAATCCTATGGCATGTTTTGTTGGAAAAATAGACTGAACCACACCAGATACTGGTGAAACCACTTGACTATTCGATGGTTTTACCGCAAAACCATCGCCCATCATTTTTTGCGAAAACACATCATCTGAAACAGTTTCTATCGAAATGACTTCTCCGTCTGCTACAGAAACAAATGGAATGGTAACATTTTTTTGAACAGTTGTTTGTTCGTTTGGCTCATTAATAACGGTATCAACAGTAAGAGAATCAATGTCAACCCCACTATCCAAAGCATCTTGCACATCAGATTTAATGACATCAGCTTTTGGTCCATAAATCGCCTGAACACCTTTATCTTTTATCACTAAACCAAGTGCTCCTGCTTTTTTCCATTCCTGTTCTGAGCCGACAAGTTCTGCATCTTTGACACTAACTCTTAAACGGGTCATACAAGCATCTACTTCAGAAATATTTAATTTTCCACCAAGTAGTTGGATGATTGATACAATTTGTGGAGAGATTCCTTCAGAACTTCCTGATGAAGTTGGGTTATCTAACGTATCCACATCATAGTTTCCATTTCTACCTGGTGTTGCTAAATTAAATTTCTTGATCATAAATCCAGCAATAAAATAAGAAACAATAGCAAACACAATAATACAAATTACAAAGTTAATCAAATCTTGTGATAAACCTGCTTTAATGGCTAATGGTGTTCTTGTTAATAACTCAATATTTCCAAATGAATGGACGCGTAATGAGATGATGTCGGCCATCGCAAATGCCGCTCCTTGAATCACTGCATACACTAGATACAACGGAACGGCTGCAAACATAAACATGAATTCTAACGGTTCCGTAACACCGGTTAAAAATACTGCCAACGCTGCTGAGACGTACATTGATTTATATTGTTTTCTCTTATCACTATCCACATTTTTATACATCGCCAAAGTAAAGCCCATTAAAATACCTGATGCGCCAATCATTTGCCCTACTTTAAAACGAGCTGGTGTCCAATTTGATAACACATAATTATATTGTTCGATATTTCCAGCATTTTTTAAGTTAAATAAATCAGTTGCCCAAGCAAGCCATAGAGGATCTTGTCCGTAGACAAGCGTTCCAGCTTGTGCCCCAGATAAAATCTCATAGGTTCCACCTAACTGAGTATAGTTGATTGGTATGGTCAACATATGATGCAATCCAAATGGTAGTAATAATCTCTCAAGTGTTCCATATAAAAACGGTGCCAAAATTGGTGCAGATTCTTGTGATTGAGCAATCCACAAACCAAAATTATTAATGCCTGATTGAATAACTGGCCATACAATAGCTAAACCAATTGAAACAATCGTTGACCAAAATATGACAACAAATGGAACAAAGCGCTTACCATTAAAGAATGATAATGCATCTGGTAATTTACGATAATTATAGTATTTATTGTAAGCCATCGCTCCGACAAATCCCGCAATAATTCCGACAAAAACACCCATATTTAATGCTGGTGCTTCAAGTACACTAGTGAAAAATCCTTTAACCATGATTTTAGTTCCAAATAATGTGTGAGTAAATGCTTCATCGTTTGTCAGCATTTCTGAAGTCACACCAAAAATTGAGCCAGTAATGCGATTAATCAAAATAAATGAAATACCTGCAGCAAAAGCTCCACCTGCACGTTCTTTAGCCCAACTACCACCAATTGCTAGTGCAAATAATAAATGAAGATTTCCAATAATTCCCCATCCTATATTTTCAATTACTCCACCAGTTGTTACTAAAAACGCCATATCTGGTGACATCATCGGAATCGTTTTTCCGATACTAATCATTAATCCAGCAGCAGGCATGACAGCTACCACAACCATTAATGCTTTTCCAAATTTTTGCCAAAACTCAAAACTTAGTAACTTTTTCATTGTACCTTACCTCTTTCTTAAATTAATCTTAAATGAAATCGTTTGCGTAATTCATATTATACGTATCAGTTTATGAAAAGTAAACACTTTTTTAAATCATAATTAAACAATATAAACAAAACATTTTTATTTTTATATTGCTTTCGCAATCGTTTGCGTATATCATGTAATTAACAACTTTAATCCATGGAGGGAATAGTATGACTCATTTAAAAAGACTGTTTGACATTAACCCATTTAAATTAACCACTCACTCATTACACAAAGAAGATATCCGTTTGCAAGAATCTTTAACAAGTATTGGAAATGGCTATATGGGATTAAGAGGAAACTTTGAAGAAGGTTTCTCAGGAGATAATCACAAAGGAACTTATTTGGCAGGTGTTTGGTATCCTGATAAAACACGTGTTGGTTGGTGGAAAAATGGTTACCCTGACTATTTTGGAAAAGTCATTAATGCAATTGATTTTATTGCTGTTGATATATATGTTAACAATCATAAAGTTGATTTAAATACGATAACACCTACAGATTTTTATCAAGAATTAGACATGCAACATGGCATTCTATCACGCCAGTTTACAGTAACTATTAACGATTGCACTGTTAAGTGTTCTTTCAAACGCTTGCTTAGCTTAACTATTAAAGAACTGGCTTTAGTTAACGTATCTGTCGAAATGTTAGAAGGCTCAGGCGAAATTACATTAGTCTCTAAATTAGATAACCATGTTCATAATGAAGATAGCAATTACGATGATATGTTTTGGGAACATAGACAAAGTGGTGAGAACTTTGTCACAGCGAAAACTATCAGCAACCCTTTTGGTATAGATGAATTCTGTGTGACAACGTTCATGCAAAATGATTTATCTCAACCAAACTTACCTACTAAAAAAGAATTCAAAGAGTTTGAAGCTTCAGAAATAATCACTACGACATTACAAACTGGCGATATCATCTCATTAGATAAAAAAGTGATTGTCGTTACAAGCCGAGATATTGCAGAAAATAATCAATTAGAGCATGCTAGAAATTTATTAAATCAAGTTAATAAAAATACTGTAGAAGAATTAATCTCTCAACATAAAAACGCTTGGTTAAAACGTTGGGAAGTAGCAGATGTGGTTATTACAGGTGATGACGAAGCTCAACAAGGTATTCGCTTCAATTTATTCCAATTATTTTCAACTTATTATGGTGAAGATGAACGCCTAAACATTGGCCCAAAAGGATTTACTGGTGAAAAATATGGCGGTGCTACTTATTGGGATACAGAGGCCTATGCTGTTCCACTTTATTTGTCCTTAGCAGAACCGAATGTAACGAAAAACTTATTAAAATATCGTCATAACCAGTTACCCCAAGCACAACATAACGCTAGACAACAAGGCTTACAAGGTGCTCTCTATCCAATGGTTACTTTCACAGGGGTTGAGTGCCATAATGAATGGGAAATCACCTTTGAAGAAATCCACCGAAACGGCGCTATTGCTTATGCTATTTATAATTACACAAACTATACTGGTGACACTTCTTACTTGAAACACGAAGGACTAGAAGTATTATCTGAAATTTCACGTTTTTGGGCTGACAGAGTTCATTTTTCTAAACGTCATGATGCTTACATGATTCATGGTGTTACTGGACCAAATGAATATGAAAATAATATTAATAATAACTGGTACACAAACTATATTGCACGCTGGGTATTAAGCTACACAATCGAAAATTATCAACTTTATAAAAACGATACAACTATATCCTTGTCTGAAGAAGAAATGGCACATTGGCAAGATATTATCGATAAAATGTATTTACCGAAAGATGAAGAACTTGGCATTTTTGTTCAACACGATACTTTTTTAGACAAGGATTTAATACCTGTCACTGATTTAGATAAAAAAGATGTTCCGTTGAATCAAAACTGGTCTTGGGATAAAATTTTACGCTCTTGTTTTATCAAACAAGCAGATGTACTACAAGGAATTTATTTCTTTAACGATCAATTTACTATTGAAGAAAAACGTAAAAACTTTGAATTTTATGAGCCAATGACCGTACATGAATCATCCCTTTCTCCATGTATCCATTCCATATTAGCTGCAGAATTAGGGATGGAAGAAAAAGCGGTAGAAATGTATCAACGAACTGCTAGACTAGACTTAGATAACTACAATAATGACACAGATGACGGGCTACATATCACATCAATGACTGGAAGTTGGTTGACCATTGTACAAGGCTTTGCACAGATGAAAGTTTTCAATGAATCACTTAGTTTTGCTCCTTTCTTACCAACAAAATGGGACAGTTATGCTTTCCATATAAACTATCGAGGTCGCCTACTTTATATCAGTGTATCAGACAACATTACCATTAATTTGTTAAATGGTGAACCTTTAGATGTCACAATTTATGGTAATAGGCACACACTAACCGACTCATTAACAGTTAAATTAATGACTAAAGGAGTGGAATAATATGTTTCAAGGAGTACTATTTGACTTAGATGGTGTCATCACAGATACGGCAGAATACCATTATAGAGCATGGAAAAGTTTAGCTCAGGAGTTAGGTATTGATATCGACCGAGAATTTAATGAACAATTAAAAGGTGTGAGTCGCGAAGATTCGCTAGACTTAATTTTGAAACACGGTAGAAAAAGGTCTGATATTGATGACGATACCTTTAAAGAGCTTGCTGCAAAAAAAAATGATGTTTACGTTGAGATGATACAATATTTTTCAGAAGACGATATTTTTCCAGGAATTCTTCCCCTACTAAAAGAATTAAAGCAACATCATATAAAAATAGCCTTAGCCTCCGCCAGTAAAAATGGCCCATTATTATTAGAAAAAATGAAATTAACGAGTTATTTTGATGCTATTGTTGATCCTACTAGTGTGGCTTCTGGCAAACCTGCACCAGATATTTTTATCGCTGCTGCAAAAGCCATTGATTGTCCGATATCAAGTTGTATTGGGGTTGAAGACTCAAAAGCAGGTATTACAGCAATCAAAAAAAGTGGTGCTTTACCAATTGGTGTTGGTAACAGCCAAGATTTAGGCACAGACATCACACTAGTTTCAACAACTAACGACTTAACCTATGAGTTTTTAACAAAAAATTGGGTGGACTAATCTATAAAAGCTTCGAGCCATGGAATAACCCAAGGCTCGAAGCTTTTTTCTTTGTTATAAAACTTGTTCAAACCATCTATTTTGACGTAACGTTAAAGAAACTTATCTGCTCTTAAAGTCAACTTAACCTTTTAACTAGCTTAGTTATTTTATTCAAAAAAGCAGTTCCTTTATATCATATAAGCCATTTTGTTGGAAAATACCGCAATTTATACTTTTTAAACAATATGAGATATTATAAAATATGTATCATATGATAATATTTTATAATATCTCATATGGCTACAAGTCTTGTCAATCATGAAAAATTTACCTTATTCGGTAACGAAAATATTACTTTTAGTCTAATAAAACTAAAAATAATACGCATAAAAAATAGTCCAATACCTTTATTAGACTATTTATCATAATACAGTATTAACATTTATTGATACTTTTTACTAATTTCTTCAGGTAAAGTGCACAACATATTAATTTCCCAATATCTTTGTGCATCATTTATTATCTTTTTAACTTTTAATCTATCCCTACTTTGATTAAATTGGTCTAAAATACTATCCAATAATTCTAAATCACATAAACAATCCTCTTTAAATACAAGTAAAAATTGCATTAATACCATATTAGAAAGTTTATTTAAAGATATCGCTTCTTTCACACCTAGTATAACCTTACTATGAATATCATTTCTTCGGTACTCACTCCACTCATAGTTATCTCTTTCAAAATATTGACCATCATAAACTTTTAATATTCTCCTCAAGGATTCTTCTGTTAACATGTCCACTAAAATTTTTTGAACTTCTTCACAATCACTTTTGATTTGTGCATTAATAAAATAAGTTCCAGATTTATACACGATAATATCAGGATAACCATGTTTATCAAACTCTTTCCTAATTTGATAAATGGTTGTATGTAAGTTACTTCCGCCTCGCTCACCAGTCATATCTGGAAATAATATATCAACTAGATCATCTTTAGTCACCAACTCTTCTCTATAATGGAAAAGATAAAAAAATAATTCATATGCTTTCTTTGTACGAAGTAAAATACGTTCTCCTTTGTCATTAAGTAAACGCCCTCTGCCAAAACTATTTATATAAATACTTTTTTGTTCCACCATTATATACCCCTTTTTCATTGTAATATCTGGTAGTTTATCATATAGCATATGCATATAATCATCATATGTAATAATAATAAACTTTTAATAAAAAAATAATTGATATTTTACATTAAATATCATTTAAATATATTTGATAATAAAAAAGACAACTTTTCAAAAAAAGATGTCTTTTTTTATTTATTTATAAATTATTTCAAATTCTTCACATACTACTTCCATATTTGTTATATCTACTTCTTTATTATAGATATCTTTAAATAATGTTTGCCAAAAATTGTAATGAACTTGTTTCCAGTATTTAAGTGATAAATCCCCTTCTCCTTCTTTATAGGCATGTTCTGGTGTTACTTCACAAAATTTTGTCATATAGACTTTAGTTGTCATAAGGACTGCTACTGGATTTCCACTTCCATCTAACAACATATCATAATGATGATTAGATTTTGGTAACGCCTCGTTTTCCCAGTCATACTCAACTTTAGCACTAGCTGTTGCTGTCTTGGTACCATTTAGTACAAGCTTTGCTAATTCATCAGCCATTTCATCTGTAGCTCCAAATGACCAAGCTTCACCGAATATTGGATTTTCAATCGTTGTTTGACTAAGAAACTTTTGCCAAAAAGCAGCTTCTTTTTTATTCATGCGATTATCCTTATATGATTATTTTTTTGATTGGTTATGTGTCATTTCGTGTACTTTTTTAATCGTTGTCATCTTATGATTCCAACACTCTGTTGATAAATCAACTGGATATTTTTGAGGGTTTAAATTACGTTTGTATTCTTCCCACAATGAGTCTTGATTGTCTTTAGATAATTTTTTGATTTCTTCTAATGTGGGCAACTCATACACTCGATTACCGTCTATGTAGATATCTTGTAAAACTGGACGTGCTGTAAAGTTTTTCACTGTTTTATTAATATAAGTATGAACTGGGTGGAACATGTATAACTCTTCTTGATTTCGTGGATCTTCTGTCCAAAGTGTGATGTAATCTCCTTCAGATTTCCCATCTTTACCAGTAATTCGCCAAACTTGTTTTTTACCAGGTGTTGAAACTTTTTCTGCATTACTTGATAACTTGATTGTATCCACCATTTTTCCATCATCATTCTCAATAGAAACTATTTTATAAACCGCACCCAGCGCTGGTTGATCGTAAGCTGTAATGAGTTTTGTTCCGATCCCCCAAACATCAATTTTTGCCCGTTGCATTTTTAAATTTAGAATGGTCGATTCATCTAAATCATTTGATGCATAAATTTTAACATCTGGGTATCCTGCCTCATCTAACTGCTTTCTTACTTTTTTGGAGATATAAGCCATGTCTCCACTATCAATTCTAACACCAATAAAATTAATTTTATCACCCATTTCATTGGCTACTCGTATCGCACTAGGTACACCAGAACGTAATGTATCGTATGTATCAACTAAAAACACACAATCTTTATGCGTTTGAGCATACGCTTTAAACCCTTCATAATCATTTAAATACGATTGAATTAAACTATGAGCGTGTGTTCCTGCAATAGGTATACCAAACATTTTACCCGCTCTAACATTACTTGTTGAATCAAAACCGCCTATATAAGCTGCTCTAGTTCCCCAAATTGATGCATCAAGTTCCTGTGCTCGTCGTGTTCCAAATTCCATAATTAAATCATCGCCACATACTGCACGGATTCTCGCAGCTTTTGTCGCAATCAGTGTTTGATAGTTTATAATGTTGAGTACGGCCGTTTCTATCAATTGACATTGTGCAAGAGGTCCTTCTACTTGGAATATTGGTTCATTATTGAAAACTAATTCTCCCTCTAGAGCAGATCGTACTGTACACTTAAATTTAAATTCTTTTAAATAAGTTAAAAATTCCTCAGGGTAGGTTGTAACTCGTCTTAAATAGTCAATATCTGTATCAGAAAATACTAAATTATCAAGATAATCAATCACTCTTTCTAATCCTGCAAAAATAGCATACCCATTTTTAAATGGCATATCTCTAAAATAGCACTCAAATACAGCATGTCTATCATCACGTCCTAATTCCCAATATGTTTTCATCATATTTAATTGATATAAATCCGTGTGTAATGCCAAACTATCGTCATGTAATCGATTAATCATCATCTTCTCCAATTCTTTTTCCTTTTATTCTATCATTTACATTTTACGTCTTATAAACAAAATTCTCAACTTTTATCCTTTTGAGACAATAAAAAAAAGAGGAAGATTTCTCTTCCTCTCAATTATTAAAATAAATGATTATTTTAATGTAATTGAAGCGCCAACTTCTTCTAATTTAGCTTTGATTTCTTCAGCTTCTTCTTTAGATGCGCCTTCTTTAATTGGTGATGGAGCTCCATCAACTAATGCTTTAGCTTCTTTTAATCCTAAACCAGTTACTTCACGAACTGCTTTGATTACTTTAACTTTTGAATCTCCAGCAGAAGTTAATTCTACAGTAAATTCAGTTTGTTCAGCAGCAGATCCGCCTTCAGCAGCGCCACCAGCTACAGCTACAGGAGCAGCAGCAGATACACCAAATTCTTCTTCAATAGCTTTAACTAAATCATTTAATTCTAAAATAGTTGATTCTTTTAAATCAGCAATAATTTGTTCAACGTTTAATGCCATGTTGTTTTCCTCCATTTTAAATCTTTCGATTATTTAATTTTTATTTTTTAATAAACTAAGCTGCTATTAAGCAACTTCTTCTTCTTTTTCTGCCACAGCTTTGACTGCATAAGCCACGTTTCTGACAGGAGCTTGAAGTACAGATAGTAACATAGAAAGTAAGCCTTCGCGACTTGGTAGTTTTGCCAAAGCAATGATTTCTTCTTTAGAAGAAACATTTCCTTCGATAATGCCACCTTTAATTTCTAGCGCTTCTGCTTCTTTTGCAAAATCATTCATGATTTTAGCAGGTGCAACAACGTCTTCGTTACTGAATGCTACAGCAGTAGGTCCAAAGAATACATCTTCCATACCTTCTAATCCAGCTTTTTCAGCGGCACGACGTAAGATACCATTTTTGATAACTTTCATCTCAACGTTTGCATCACGTAATTGTTTACGTAAGTTAGTTACTTCTTCTACCGTTAAACCACGATAATCCACTACAACAACAGATGCAGCTTCTTTTAGTTTAGCAGAAATCACTTCAACTTCTTGTGCTTTTTTTGCAATTGATGCTTCACTCATTTATTTTCACCTCCGTTAATTAATAGATGGTGGAATTTTTTATACAAAAAAACTCCATGCCACCGTTGACATAGAGGGACTATTGATTGTATTAATCATTGTCCTCGGTAGGAAATTAAGGTTCTAGAACCACCTACTGTCTTCGGCATAATATTTTAACCTAGATAACTATAACATCTACAGTTATCTAGGTCAACTGTTTTTATTAATTAGAATGAAAATTTATCAACTTTAACACCAGGTCCAAAAGTTGTTGTAATTGTTAAGTTTTGAATATAAGTTCCTTTAGTAGCAGCTGGTTTAGCTTTTACGATAACATCATTTAACGCTTCAAAGTTTTCAATTAATTTAGCATCATCAAATGATACTTTACCAATTGGGACATGAATATTCCCTTGTTTGTCTACACGGTAAGTTACTTTACCTGCTTTAACTTCTTCAACAGCTTTTGTTACGTCCATAGTAACTGTTCCTGTTTTAGGGTTAGGCATTAATCCTTTAGGTCCTAATACACGTCCTAATTGACCAACTTGCGCCATCATGTCTGGAGTAGCTACGACTACGTCAAAACCAAACCATCCACCTTTAATTTTTTCTACCATGTCAGCTTCACCAACAAAGTCAGCTCCAGCAGCTTCTGCTTCTTTAGCTTTTTCACCTTTAGCGAAAACTAATACAGATTGAGTTTTACCAGTTCCATTAGGTAATACCATAGCTCCACGTATTTGTTGATCAGCTTTTTTAGGGTCTACATTTAGACGGTAAGCAACTTCTACAGTTGCGTCGAATTTAGCAATGTTTGTTTCTTTAGCTAAAGCTACTGCTTCTGCTACAGAGTATTCTTTTGTTACATCTACTTTTTTCAATGCTTCTTGCATTTTTTTACTTTTCTTAGCCATTTTGTTTCCTCCTTGATTGTGGTTATAACGGTTGTACCTCCCACGTATTTATATTTTTCAATATAAATTCGACTGAGAAGCTACTTCAAGACTCGCTGTAGAAGTTTACTCTACAGTGATACCCATGCTTCGTGCAGTACCTTCTACCATGCGCATAGCTGCTTCAATATCAGCTGCGTTTAGGTCTTGCATTTTAGTTTCAGCGATTTCTTTTACTTGATCTTTAGTAACAGTTGCTACTTTTTTAGAGTTAGGCTCTCCTGAACCTTTTTCAATGTTAGCTGCTTTTTTAAGTAAAACTGCAGCTGGTGGTGTTTTTGTAATAAATGTAAATGAACGGTCTTCATATACAGAAATTACAACTGGAATAATTAAACCAGCTTGATCTGCTGTACGAGCGTTGAATTCTTTTGTGAATCCCATAATGTTAATACCCGCTTGACCTAACGCTGGACCTACCGGTGGAGCTGGTGTTGCTTTCCCTGCAGGAATTTGTAATTTAACTAATTTTTCAACTTTCTTTGCCACGAGACATACCTCCTTAAGTCCGTGATGTGGTTTAATGGAGATGTAAATTTCTCCTCCCACACTGTAAATAAAAAAGAAATACGTGTATTACACGCACCTTCATATTATACTATCATTTTTAAAATAATCAATACTCTTTTTTATATTTTTACTTTTTTGCAAGTTGCTACTATATTATACGCATGATATAGTAACAGTACTTAATTTATAGCAAAAGGAGGAACCGTTCAAAATGATTCGTTTTGCAGAAAAAAAAGATGCTAGCCAAGCCATCGACTTAGTGATGATCGTTCTAAGAGATATGGAATTAGATATCTTCGATAAATTACCTGAGGATGAGGTAAAAAATTTACTCGTTACTGGTTTTATAGAAAAGCCAACCCATCGTTACGGTTACAAAAATGCATTGGTAAAAGAAATTAATGGTGAAGTCGCTGGTGTGGCTTTTGGCTACCCACAACATTTAGAAAAAAATATTGATGAAGGATTCTTTGACATTCTAGAACAACACAACTTACCAATAGAAAAATATCGTTTATTTACTGAAAAAGAAGCCTTTGATAATGAATGGTATTTGGATACATTAGTAACCTCTCCTAATCATCGTGGTAAAGGTGTCGCAAAAGAGTTGCTTAACTCTCTTTCTGAATTAGCGACACAATCAAATCTTTCTACTATAGGTTTGAATTGTGATTTAGTTAATGACAATGCCAAAAGAATTTATTTGAACAATGGTTTTGAAAAATCAGGTGAAATTGATATTGCCGGTCATAGATACGAGCATTTACAGAAACATATTTAGCCAAAATTATAAAACCTCGATTATTCGAAAAAATAATCGAGGTTTTATTTGCTTTTTCTTGTATAAGGATATATAATTTAAACATGAACAAATATTCATATGATTGCCCACTTATATAAAAAGGAGTTGAACCACATGTCACAATCACAACATGCCGTTGACCATAATCATGAAAAATGTAGCCACGCACATAATCACAATCATGGTAATCTACCAGTCGTTCTATTCTTTCTAGGTTTCGCAACATTTCTGATTAGTTTATTTTTACCAGTTGGCACTTTAAAAACCATTCTTTCCGTTTCAACTATTGTTCTTTCTGGGTATCACATTATGATTGAGGGTTTTGAAGATACCATTAAAGAAACCAAACGACTTAAAAAATTTATGCCAAATGTCCATGTTTTAATGTCCCTTGCAGCAATCGGTGCAGTACTTATCGGAGATTATACCGAGGGGGCTCTTCTAATTCTTATCTTTGCTGCCGCTCACTTTTTAGAACATTATGTGGAAAATAAAAGTAAAAAAGAAATTACTTCTTTAATGAAAATGAATCCAACTGATGCTAAATTAATACTTTCAGACGGTTCTACTAAGACAGTAGATATTGCTCAACTAAAAATTGGCGATCATTTGAAAGTATTAAATGGGGAACAAATTCCAACTGACGGAATCATTCTAACTGGATACACATCAATTGATGAATCATCAATCAACGGTGAAAGTATTCCTGCTGAAAAAACAGTTGGTGATAATGTTTTTGGTAGTACAATCAATGGTGATGGAACTATTACAATGGTTGTAACAAAAGATAGTACAGACACTGTATTTGCTAAAATTTTACAGTTAGTCAATGAATCTCAATCAAACCTATCTAAAACTGCCACAAAGATTAAACGTTTAGAACCCAAATATGTCACGAGTGTTATGGTTCTTGTATTCTTATACATTGTATTAATGCCACTTGTTTTCAATATGGCTTGGTATGATAGTTTTTACAAAGGCATGGTATTCTTAACAGTTGCTTCGCCTTGTGCCCTTGCTGCGAGTGATATTCCAGCGACACTATCTGCCATTTCAAACTTAGCTAAACGCGGAGTTCTATTCAAAGGCGGCTCTTACCTTTCAAACCTTTCAGAAATTAAAGCTATCGCATTTGATAAAACTGGTACATTAACCGAAGGAAAACCAAAAGTCACTGATGTTCACTTTATTGATCACATCACAAACGAAGAAACATTCTATACTGATTTAATTATAGCCATGGAAAAACAAGCCAATCATCCATTAGCTAATGCGATTGTCGAATCAATTGAAATAGTTAATGACATTCCATTAACTATTGAAAATCAAATTGGGAAAGGACTCGTATCAACTTATAAAGGACATACATACAAAATCGGGAAAGCTTCTCAATTTACTAACGTATCTTCTGACATTGAATCATTTGAAAGAAAATATGCTGAAGAAGGAAAAACAGTCGTACTATTTTCTGAAGATGATGTGGTCATTGGCTTAATCGCCATGATGGACTTACCAAATCCAAAAGCACAACAACTTGTTGCATATTTCAAAGAACATAATATTCACACTACAATGATCACCGGTGATGCTGAACGTACTGGTCGTGCTGTAGCAAATACACTTAAAATTGACGAAGTTGCAGGAAATGTTCTACCTGAAAACAAATCACAAATTGTTAGCTCACTTCAAGACAAATATGGTTTAACAGCCATGGTTGGTGATGGGATCAATGATGCACCAGCTCTTGTAAAAGCTGATATTGGTGTGGCTATGGGTGATGGAACGGACGTTGCCATTGATGTAGCAGATGTTGTTTTAATGCAAAACGACTTAGACAAACTAGGTTACGCTTATCGTCTATCTAAAAAATTAGATAAAGTGGTTAAACAAAACATTATTTTCTCTATGGGTGTTGTCGCATTACTTGTTGTATTAAATATTTTTGGTCAAATGAACTTACCTATTGGTATTTTAGCCCATGAAGGATCTACATTAGTTGTCTTATTTAATGGATTAAGACTTTTAACACCACTTAAAAATTAAAATATATCATTATATTCAGGAGAGAGACTAAATTCTATCTCCTGTTTTTTTGTATCGCCGATTGTAAAATTAAGCTAGACAACCAAAGAAAACAAGGAAAGTGATCACAATAGTTTAAATAATTGGTTTAAAAAAATTTCCATGCCATCTATTTAAATCAATCAGCAAGCTAAATAATATTGATATTTATTTTGCCAATTCAGGAACACCCTAAAAAAGACTTAAACGAACTCTTTAATGGGTTATTACGCAAAGATAGATTACCTAATCAAATTGATTTCAATGGAGTTAAGGAATCTTTTATCCAATCTATCGCATCTAAAAGAAATAATATCCCTAGAAAATCATTAGACTATAAAACACCATTGGAAGTATTTTTGAGTTATATAGATAATGATATTTTGTCTAGCTTAATTTGACAAATAAAAAAAATAAAAAATAGCACTTAAAAAGTACTATTTTCTTATTATTCGTTATCTTTTTTTTCTTCTTCAGTGACTGGTTCTTCAACCACTTCAACTTCAGTTACTTCAACTTCTGACGTATTATCCTCTATAGGTTCATTAGATGTAGGTGCTGCAGGTGCTTTAACTGTTTTAATTGCTCCTCGTTCAAATTCTAAATAGATTCCTTCACAATCAAGAGTCACTGTGCCTTTTTCTTTATCTACTTCATGAACGATTCCGTATAGTCCACCAATAGTCACAACTTCACTACCAGGTTGCATACTATCTAATAATTGTTGACGTTGAGCTTGTTGTTTCTTTTGAGAACGACTCATAAAAAACATCATTCCACCCATCACTAATATCAATGGTATCAATGTTTGCATAACTTAGTTCACCTCTTTCTTATTTCACTCAACTATAACTGTAACAAATTTTTAATTATTTAACTACAAAAATTCTATAAATTTTAGAAATTCTTGGCATTTTCTTTATTAAAGCCATACTCTTCAAAAAACGCTTGTCTAAATTCTAATAAGTTATCATCCATAATAGCTTGTCTGACTTGTTTCATGGTATTTAATAAGAAATACAAGTTATGATAAGACGTCAAACGAATACCGAATGTTTCATCACATTTAATGAGATGACGAATGTAAGCTCGTGTGTAATTGCGACAAGTGTAGCAATCACATTTCTCATCAATTGGACGATAGTCTTCTGCGTATTTTGCATTTTTAACGACCAAACGTCCTTGACTTGTCATACATGTTCCGTTTCTTGCAATACGTGTTGGTAACACACAATCAAACATATCAACTCCACGAATTACGCCATCAATTAATGAGTCTGGCGTTCCAACACCCATTAAGTAACGAGGTTTATTTTCTGGAATCAGTGGTGTTGTGTATTCAAGCACTTTGTTCATCTCTTCTTTAGGTTCTCCTACTGACAATCCCCCGATAGAATAACCAGGGAAGTCTAAGCTAACTAATTCACGCGCACTTTGTTCACGCAAATCTTTGTACCCAGCTCCTTGAATAATACCAAATAGTCCTTGTCTATCAGGATTTTGATGAGCTTTTAGTCCACGTTCAGCCCAACGTGATGTTCTCTCAATAGATTTTTTCACGTAGTCATGACTTTCTTGGAATGGTGGACACTCATCAAAACTCATCATGATATCTGGTCCTAATTTATTTTGAATTTGAATAGCTTTTTCTGGTGATAAAAACATCTTAGAACCATTTAGGTGGTTTCTAAAATGAACACCAGATTCTTCAATTTGTCGCATATCTGATAATGACCAGACCTGGAATCCTCCAGAATCGGTTAAAATTCCTTGGTCCCAGTTCATAAATTTATGTAGTCCACCTGCACCTTCTACAATGTCCTCACCAGGGCGTAACCATAGATGATAGGTATTACTTAAAATAATTCCGGCACCCATCTCTTTTAATTCTTCCGGTGCCATTGTCTTTACAGTGGCAAGTGTTCCAACAGGCATAAACATTGGCGTTGGGAATGTTCCATGAGGGGTAATAATTTCACCTAGTCGTGCGCCAGTATGTTTTTCTTTTTTTATCAATCGGTATTTAATTGCTGGTTCTGTCATGTCTTTTCTCTCTTTCTTTATTTAACAAACATCGCATCGCCAAAGCTAAAGAAGCGATATTTTTCTTTTACAGCATGCTCATAGGCATTAAGGACGTTGTCTTTTCCGGCAAACGCACTGACTAACATAATCAATGTTGACATTGGTAAGTGGAAATTAGTTAAAAACGCATCGACTATTTTAAACTCATAACCTGGTTTAATAAATATATCTGTCCAACCGTTGTCTTCTTGTAATTTTCCATCAAACTTTGTCCCAATGGTTTCAAGTGTTCTGATAGATGTTGTTCCAACTGCTACAACTTTTCCACCTTGTTCTTTGACTTCATTCAATGTGTCTGCCGAATCTTTAGTTAAACGATAAAACTCACTATGCATTTTATGATTTTCCACATCATCCACACTGACTGGTCTAAATGTTCCAAGTCCAACGTGAAGGGTTAAATATACTAATTTAACCCCTTTATCTTCAATTTTTTTCAAGACATCTGGTGTGAAATGTAACCCAGCTGTTGGAGCGGCTGCTGACCCATTTTCTTTCGCATAAACGGTTTGATAGCGATCGTTATCACTTAGTCTCTCTTTGATATATGGTGGCAATGGCATTTCACCAAGTGACTCCAAAATCTCTAAAAAGACACCATCATAAGAAAAAGTAATCATGCGACCACCATGTTCTAGTTCTTCCTCAACGACTGCTTTTAATGCCCCATTTCCAAATGAAATCACGGTACCTTTTTTGGCACGTTTGGCTGGTTTAATTAAGGTTTCCCATGTGTCACCTGTTGTATTCGTTAACAATAAAACTTCTAAATGACCACCTGTATCAGGTTTTTCTCCGTGAAGCCTTGCAGGAAGAACTCTTGTATCATTCATAACAAGAGCATCTCCTTCATTTAATTCATCTATAATTGCAGGAAATTGCGTGTCCTCAATTGCTCCATTTTTCGAATCTAATATTAATAACTTTGATGCCGCACGATTTTCTAGTGGTGTTTGTGCGATTAACTCTTCTGGTAAATCAAAATCAAAGTCAGAGGTTTTTAATGTCATATCCTCACCTATTTCCTTTCTGTTCTATCTCCTGTTGTATTTTAACACTTTTACTCTTAAATAAAAACAGTCAAGATAGCTTAACTATTTTGATTATAAGGATAACCTAAATGTTGATACGCGTATTCTGTCACAACACGTCCTCGTTGTGTGCGTTTGATGAACCCTTTCTGTATAAGGTAAGGTTCATACATATCTTCTACTGTTTCACGTTCTTCGCTGATATTTACAGAAATGGTCGTTAATCCAACTGGTCCACCATTGTATAACTCAATCATCGCACGAAGCAATTTCTGATCGACATAATCTAATCCTTTATCATCGACTTGGAGCATTTTTAATGCATCATCAGCAATTTGTTTTGTGACTACACCTTCCCCTGTGACTTGAGCAAAATCTCTCACACGTTTTAATAAACGATTGGCAATACGCGGCGTGCCACGTGAACGTCTAGCAATTTCATACGCACCACTTTCCTCTATCACCACATCAAAAATATCTGACGAGCGAATAACAATTTCTTTCAAATCAGCTTCATCATAGTATTCCATATGACAAATAATCCCAAAGCGATCTCTCAAAGGTGCTGATAACATACCAGCTCGTGTCGTTGCCCCTACCAAAGTAAATGGAGGCAACTCAAAATGAACAGGATGAGAAGTAGGCCCTTGTCCTATCATAATATCGACATAAAAATCTTCCATAGCTGAGTACAAAAGTTCTTCCGCCACACGTGGTAAACGATGAATTTCATCAATAAATAACACGTCCCCTGGTTCTAACTCATTTAGTATTGCCACTAAATCTCCTGGTTTTTCAATGGCTGGTCCACTCGTTGTTTTAATGCTGACATCCATTTCATTTGCTATCACCATAGCCATCGTTGTTTTTCCTAATCCCGGTGGTCCATAGAGTAAGACATGGTCAAGTGCTTCATTTCGTTGTTTGGCTGCCTTGATGTAAATTGTCAATTCATCTTTCACTTTTTGTTGACCAATGTATTGCGATAATCGTGTTGGCCTAAGCGACTTTTCTACCATTTCTTCCGCGTCTAATGTTTCAGAAGAGACAAGTCTTTCTTCTTGTTCTGACATCTTCTTTACCATCCCCTACTTTTTCATTAATAATTTCAACCCAATACGTAAGTACTCGTCTGTTGTCTTATCTTGATAACTTTCAAGCTCTTTTTTGATTTTCTTAATCTCTCTTTCAGAATACCCAAGTGCTTTTAGGGCTTCGATTGCTTCATCTAATTGTTGCGTTGTCTCTACAGTAAATAAATCTTCTTGTGTGGAAATAGTGGTCGTTTCAGATGCTTCGACTGCAACATCATCTAATTTACCTTGTAAATCTAAAATCATTTGTTGTGCTGTTTTCTTTCCAACACCTGGGAATTTCGTTAAATACGTCGCGTCTTGCGCTTCGATTGCTTGAACTAAACCTGAATGGTCATCTAACGCCATAATCGCTAATCCACTTTTTGGTCCAATTCCTGAGACACTAATTAATTTTAAAAATAGTTGTTTTTCCTCTAATGTGGCAAACCCATAAAGTAAATGGGCATCATCACGAATAACCTGATGCAAGTAAACCGTCACCTCTTGATTTAAATAAGCTGAATAGCGAAATGGATTTGCCACCGCAATTTGATAACCTAATCCATTTGTTTCAACGACTATATAATAAGGACTAGTAAATGTTACTGTCCCTTTGATGTATTCATACACTTGTTTTCTTCCTTTCACGTACGCATGTTCCCTAAAATTGTACCATATCCCGAACAATTATCCTATGCTTTCCTTATTAAAAAAAGCCCCCATAAATATGGGAAGCCCTAGTTAATTAAACAGTGCTAAATATTCAGCATAGCCTTCTTTTTCTAAATCTTCAACTGGAACAAAACGTAACGCAGCACCATTAATACAATACCTTAGTCCACCTTTGTCTTGTGGTCCGTCTGGAAACACATGACCTAAGTGTGAATCAGCTTGGGAACTTCTGACTTCAGTTCGCACTCTTGCAAGCGTAGTGTCTTCAAGTTCTTTTAATGTTGCTATAGGCTTTGTAAATGATGGCCACCCACATCCAGCGTCATATTTATCCGTTGAAGAAAACAATGGTTCCCCACTAACGATATCTACGTAAATGCCATCTTTATCAAACTGGTCATACTCACTTGAAAAAGGACGTTCTGTGCCATTTTCTTGAGTGACTTGATACTGTAAAGGGGTTAATGTTTGTTTTAACTCTTCTTTATTTGCCAACTTTCTTCACCTCCCTAATTCTTTAAATAGTTGGTTTAAATAACCAACTGGTAAGCCAACGATAGAAAAATAATCCCCTTTTATCTCTTTGACAAACACACTTGCTTTTCCTTGGATACCATAAGCCCCTGCTTTATCCATTGGTTCACCAGTTTTAATGTAACCAGTGATGTCTTCTTCATCCAAATCATAAAACAACACATTCACAACTTCGATATGTTCATATATTTTTTCAGGGGTTATCACACAAACGGCTGTCATTACGCTATGTGTCTTACCACTTAGTTTTTCTAACATATCGTAAGCATCTTTTTCATCAATCGGCTTCCCCATAATGTCATTATCTAACACAACTGTTGTATCACACCCAATTACTGTTTCATTTGGATAAAGTTTAATAATTTCTTTAGCTTTTTCTCTGGCCATGCGACGAACATAATCTTTGGATAATTCATCTAAATTGACCGTTTCATCTATATCGGCTGGGCTTATCGTAAAATGACTTGTCACAAATGACAATAACTCTTTTCTTCTAGGTGATGCTGACGCTAGTATCATGTACGTCTTCCTTTCTAATGTGGCTCTTGAATTCGTTTAAATAATTTTTCCATATCCTGATTGGTAAAGTGAATCAACACAGGGCGACCGTGCGGACAATTAAACGGATTCTCACATGTTTCTAACTCGTCTAATAAGGCTCGTGCTTGACGTTCATCCAAATGATGGTTGGCCTTAATTGATTGCTTACAACTCATCATAATTGCTGTAGCCTCACGAAAGGATTTTACTTCAACTTTTCCTTCTTCTAGGAAAATATCAATCATTTCACGGATGGTCGACTCTTCTTTTCCAACTGGATACCACGTTGGATGAGAACGGATAATAAAACTCTGTTGTCCAAAATCCTCTAACTCAATCCCGACTTCTTCAAACACCGATAGATTTTCTTTAATCTTTATGTAATCATCTACTGAGTATTCCAAAATAATTGGCACAAGAAGTTGTTGTTTGTCTTCCCCAACGTCTCCTATTTTTTCTCTAAAATACTCATACTTGATACGTTCTTGAGCGGCATGTTGATCAATAATATAAAGTCCCTCATCACTTTGGGCAAATAAATAGGTGCCATGCATTTGACCAAAATATTCTAAATGGGGAAAACTGTGCGTTGATGTTTCTTGCGTATCAGTTTTTGGTAGATCAACCACTTCTTCAATCACTTCATGAGAAACAGTATTTGATTCTATGTCACTCTCTTGCGTATAAGTCGCATCATCTAATTTTTCTGAGACACCATTTGTGTAATCTTTTGCTTCTTTAAATAGTTCTTTTTCTTCATTATTTTTTAAATAAAATTCACCCGTCAATGAATCATACGCTAAATTGGTATCTTTAATTTGTTGTTCACGCTCTAGTGGTTTAGCAGAATGCTCAAATGGTAATTGTTGTTGCTCTACTTTAATCGTTTCAACTTGTTTTTTAAATGGTTTGCTATCATTCACGCGAGGAATCAGCACTTCCTCACCCAACGTTTTAGCAATGCTTGTTTCAATTAGCGTAACGAGTTCTTTTTCTTTACTTAGGCGAACTTCTTGTTTAGTTGGATGAACATTCACATCAACAAGCAATGGGTCCATCTCAATTGATAACACGGCAATCGGAAATCGACCAACCATCAGTTTTGAACCATATCCAGATACAATGGCTTTATTTAAAATAAAATTTTTGATGTAGCGACCATTGATGATGAGTGAGATATAATTACGGCTAGCTCGTGTCACTTCTGGTAAAGACACATAACCTGTTAGCTTAAAATCCAAATCATCCCCTGATACTTCAATCATTTTTTTTGCTGTATTAACACCATAAACACCGGCAATCGCTTGTTTTAAATCACCACTTCCTAGTGTTCGTAACATTCGATGACCATCATTAGTTAATGAAAACGAAATATCTGGATGGCTCATAGCTAACCGATTGACTACATCACCAATATTAGCTAACTCTGTTTGTAATGTTTTAACATATTTTAGTCTAGCTGGTGTATTAAAAAAGATATTTTCAACCGTTATACTAGTTCCTTTACGCAATGAGTGAGACTTATGCTCTTTCACCACACCTCCCGATAAGAAAAGATAGCTTCCTTCTTCACCAGTGGATGTTTCAAGTGTGACTTCAGATACTGAGGCAATACTTGGTAATGCTTCACCACGAAAACCGAGTGAACGAATACGAAACAAATCTTCACGTGTATGAATTTTACTGGTGGCATGGCGCTTAAAGGCATTTAACACGTCATCTGAAGAAATTCCTTCCCCATTATCAATTACTTGAATTTTCTTTAATCCTGATTCTTCAATAAAAATATCAATTTTCGTACTACCAGCATCAATCGAGTTTTCAAGCAATTCTTTAACGACTGAAGCGGGACGTTCCACTACCTCACCAGCAGCAATTTGGTTGGCTAAAATCTGTGATAACTCTTCAATTTTCGCCATGCTTCTAGCCTCCTTTTACTGCACTTTTTTTTGTAATTCAGATAAAATATTTAACGCTTCGAGTGGCGTTACACTTAACAGATTTAAATTTTTAATATCATTCACCACTTCAACTGATTCAGGTGTTTCTTCTGAAAACAATGATAGTTGTGCCGCATCTTCTGTTGATGTTATTTCTTTTTCAAAAATTAGATGTGCGTCACTAACTTCTGTTGTATGAACTGCTTGTGATTCAAAATTTTCTAATAAATCAGATGCTCTATGTAGTAAATTCGTTGGTAATCCTGCTAGTTTAGCTACATGAATCCCGTAACTTTTATCAGCTGGACCTTCCATCATTTTGTGTAAAAAGACGACTTCACCATTTTCTTCCACTGCTCCAACATGACGATTGCTAACACCTTTTAATTCTTGTTCAAGTGTTGTAATTTCATGATAATGCGTAGAGAAAAGAGTTTTAGCTCCCACATATTCGTGAATATATTCGATAATTGCTTGAGCTAATGCCATTCCGTCATACGTTGCAGTTCCACGACCTAACTCATCAAATAAAATCAAACTATTTGGTGTCGCATACTGCAATGCTTGATTTGCTTCCATCATCTCAACCATAAACGTACTTTGTCCTGATATCAAATCATCTGATGCCCCAATTCGGGTAAAAATCTGATCAAAAATAGGTAAAACTGCTTTTTCAGCGGGAACAAAACAGCCAATTTGAGCCATAATAACTGTTAGAGCTAGTTGCCTCATATAGGTACTTTTTCCTGACATGTTTGGTCCAGTTATTAGTAAAATCATCGTGTCTTTATCCATCTCAATACTATTTGGCACATATTCTTGACTGCCTAATACTTTTTCAACAACCGGATGTCTTCCATTATCTACTTGAATAATCGATTGATTCGTTGTCATTTCAGGTCGAACATATTGATATGTTTCACTAATTTCAGCAAATCCTTGTAAAATATCAAGTGTTGCCACAGCTTTTGCGAGTGACTGCAACCGTTCAATTGACTCTTTGACCGTTTCTCTTACTTCTAAGAACAAACGATATTCTAATTCTTGTGATTTTTCTTGTGACTCTAAAATTAGTGTTTCCATCTCTTTCAACTCAGGTGTAATATATCTTTCTGCGTTGGCTAGTGTTTGCTTTCTTTCATACCGATCAACTGGTACATCTTGAATATTACTTTTTGTCACTTCAATAAAATAGCCAAATACTCGGTTAAATTTAATTTTTAATGTTTTTATGCCTGTCGCTTGGCGTTCTTTGGCTTCCATTTCGGCTAACCATTGTTTGCCATTTTTCATAGCATCACGGTATTTATCTAACTCATCATTAAAGCCATCTTTAATAACATTCCCCTCAGTAATCGATAAAGGGGCTTCTTCATTAATTGACTCACTAATAATCGCAACTAAATCATCTATTGGTGTAATTTGTTCTAACAATGTACCAAACTGACCATTATCTAATCCTTGAATGATATTTTGAATCATCGGAATTTGCTCAAGTGATTGTTTTAATTGAAGCAAATCACGCCCATTAACTGTCCCAAATGCCACGCGTCCGGCTAATCGCTCTAAATCATAGACATGGCGTAAATACTCTTTTAAATCCATTCGCTCAAAATAAGCTTGAGTCAAACTTTCAACCATTTCTTGCCTCTCTTTAATAGCTGATAACTTTAATAAAGGGCGATCAATCCATTGTTTTAATAAACGCCCACCCATCGCTGTTTGGGTTTCATCAAGTAGCCAGAGCAATGTGCCTTTTTTATCTTTTGATCGAATGGATTGCGTTAATTCTAAATTATATTTAGAGTAATAATCCATTTTTAAAAAGTGACTTGGCTCATAGACTTGAGCTTGCTGTAAATGACTTAACTGTCTTTTTTGTGTGTTGGAAAGATACGTTAGTAATATCTGTGTTGATAATTTGGCTAACTTATCCTCTATTTTTTCCATCAAATAACTAAATTCAGATTCTATTTCGCCTATCGTTTGAGGTGACTGAACAATCGATTGTGATTCAAGCCACTCTAATAACGACTGTGGCAAGTCACTTCCGATTACGATTTCTTTCGTTCTTAACCCACTACACTCATTTTGAACTGTCTCTTCATCTAGCAATGTGGCAACATTCATTTCCCCTGTACTTAAATCCGTATAAGAAAAACCATAGCGGCCACTAACCTCATCATAGACAATCGCTGTTAAAAAATTATTTTGCTTTGCATCGGTTTCTTGCTTTCCTAGCGCAGTCCCTGGTGTGACTAACTGAACGACTTCACGTTTCACCATACCTTTTGTGGTTTTAGGATCTTCAACTTGCTCACAGATTGCCACTTTATACCCTTTTTCAACTAAAATATCAATATAATTGGCAGCAGAATGATGGGGCACCCCACACATTGGTATCGGATTTTCTGCATTTTTATTTCGACTAGTTAGCGTTAATTCTAATAATTGAGATACCTTTTCTGCATCCTCATAAAACATTTCATAAAAATCACCCAAACGATAAAATAAAAAAGCGTCTGGATATTGCGCTTTGATTTCAAAATACTGCTCCATCATTGGCGTATGTTTTGTTTTTTGTGGCATACAATCACTTCCCTACTCTTTTTCATTTAATAACTTTTCTAATGACTCGTTCACTTGCGATTGCAATAAAGACGTTAAATGATGCAACAAATCATTGGCTTCAACCAAACACTCCCTATATTCAAGTACTAGTGGATGATGATCAAATGCTTCTTGCAGTTCATCGGCTTGTCTTAACATTTCTTTTTCAGCATTTGGTTTGTCATAGTGAGCAAACTTCACTGCTTCTTTTTGCAGCTGTTTGATTTGTTCCACCATCTCTTTTAATCCATCGTGTTTATCAATTTTTTTCTCTATTCTTTTATAAGCTTTTATGGTGTCGTGATCTTCTAAACTCTCTAACAAGATAGATAAAGACTCATTTATTTGTGCATCATAGACTTCTCTTTTCTCCATCATAAAAGCCCCTTTCTTATTACACTATTCTCTAAACGGACTATCTGCACTAATGGTATTTGCTTCTATTTTTTTCGCTTTTCCTGTCTTATCATCAATATCAATCACACAATAAGATAAGATTGAACGCCCACTTGTAACCACTTCAAAACGATGTGGCAAAGCGGTACGAAACTTTTCAATAACAGCTGTTCTTTCCATACCTAAAATACCATCATATGGCCCTGTCATCCCAACATCTGATAAATAAGCTGTTCCTTCTGGCAAAATACGTGCATCATTTGTTTGAACATGTGTATGTGTCCCAACAATAGCAGAAACACGTCCGTCTAAAAACCAACCCATTGCTTGTTTTTCACTCGTTACTTCTCCATGAAAATCAATAAAAATATGAGATGTTCTTTGTGATGCTTCTTCAACTAATTTATCAATCACATCAAATGGATCATCTATTGGTATCATAAACGTTCTTGCTTGTAAGTTAATGACGGCTAACTCAATCGTATTTACTTTGACATAAACAATCCCTTTTCCAGGTGTTGTGTCTTTTGGAAAATTCACTGGTCGAACCATTTTTTTTGCGTCCTGTATAAACTCAAAAATATCGCGATTATCCCAAGCGTGGTTACCCAAAGTCACCACATCTGCCCCATATTGTAAGATTTCTTTGTATATTTTTTCTGTAATCCCACGACCTGCTGCGGCATTTTCACCATTCACAATCGTGACTTGGGGATGATATTTTTTCTTTAACTTTGGAAGATAGGTGCCTAAGGTTTCTCTTCCTAATGACCCGACAACATCTCCAACAAATAATAAACGCATTTATTTTCCTCTTTTCTAATTAGCTACCTATATATTTTAACAAGTTTCAAACCTAAATAAAAGAAATCAAAATTTTTTCTATCTTTCATTCTATTATTTTTATGTTAGAATGGAAAAAATAGTGTTTCTTGAAAGGGTGAAACATCATGCCAAACACACTACTTATCTTCGGAGGAAGCGGTTTTATTGGACAAAAAATTTGTCAAAAAGCGATAGAACAAGGCTATCACGTTTACAGCATTTCAACGCACGGTAAACCTAGTATAAATGAAAAATGGGTACATCATGCAAACATGACTTGGATTGCCAGTGATGTAGTAAAACATGACACTTGGCAAAACGATATTCCAAATTCTATTCACTATTGCATTAATTTAATTGGCATTTTAAAGCAAACAACGAAACAAACCTATGTTAATAGCATTATCAAACCAAATGACATTATTAGTAATTGGGCAACAACAAAGCAGATACCTTATCTGTTTCTCTCAGCAAAATTTGGGCCGTTAGGCTATATCAAAGCAAAAAAAGAAGCTGAATCTTTGATTATCTCTCAAGACAA
This sequence comes from Vagococcus sp. CY52-2, assembly GCF_022655055.1. Lineage (NCBI taxonomy): Bacteria > Bacillati > Bacillota > Bacilli > Lactobacillales > Enterococcaceae > Vagococcus > Vagococcus changpingensis. Next base: position 1,690,308 of record NZ_CP093384.1, read on the forward strand.
TCAAAATACTATTGTTTATTCTGGTTTAGTAACGGATAAAAACCATCTCTTAAAACAAACACAAGGCGTTTTATTGAAACTCGGTGCTAAGACACCTGTGCTTTCTCATTGGTGTAAACAAGTTTATCCAATAGACGTCAATCATTTGGCATGCGCCATTTTAAATGTCGTGAAGTCACCTAGTAAAACAAGTAAGTATGTTGATTTAACACAATAAAGGAGTGCGTTAACGTGAATATTTTAATTACGGCAGGAGGAACATCTGAAGCAATCGATTCAGTAAGAAATTTAACCAATCATGCAACAGGTTCGTTAGGGAAAGTAATAGCAGAAACATTTGCTGAATATGTTGATACTATTTTTTATGTTCATGGACCAAAAGCAGTCCTACCAAGTAATCCAGCTATCAAATTTTTTCCTATTGCTTCTGTTAGAGATTTAGAAAAAACGATGCAAGACATTTTAACTACGACACCTATCCATACTGTCATTCATAGTATGGCTGTTAGTGATTATGAGTTAGACTATACGACATCGGAAATTGACATAGCAAAAAACTTAGCCGATATGATATCAACTAAATCCCCTTCAACTAAAGATGAACTAGAAAATTTAATAAAAATAGCTCTTACTTCTGACGTATTAGCATCAAATACTGGTGAGAAAAAAATACGTTCAACTTCTGAACAACTCATTATTGCATTAAAAAAAGCACCTAAAGTAATTCACTCTATAAAAAAATGGCAACCAACCACTCAATTAATTGGGTTTAAGTTATTAGTTGGTGTGAGTGATGCTGATTTAGTAGCTGCTGCAACCGACAGTATCAAAAAAAATAAGGCTGACTACATTGTAGCCAATGACTTAGAAAATATTTTAGCAGATAAACACGAAGCCTTAATTATTAATCATCAAGGGATCAAAGAGAGATGTCATACGAAACAAGACATTGCAAACACACTACTGACATTGATTAAACAGGAGGGATAAACTTATGCCAAAAGTATTATTAGGAGTTTCTGCGAGCATTTCTGCCTATAAAGCAGCTGATATTATCAGTCAATTAAAAAAACAACAAATCGACGTCGAAGTAATTATGACAAAAAATAGCACACAAATAATTCCACCACTAACCCTTCAAGTGCTATCAAAAGAAACAGTCCATACAGACGTTATGTATGAACATAAACCAAGTGATATTAATCACATTGATATGGTAAAACGTGCGGATTTATTTTTAGTTGCACCTGCTACTGCTAATATTATTGGGAAAATGGCTAATGGAATTGCAGATGATATGCTATCTACCACAGCTTTAGCTGTCCATGATATTCCCAAATTGGTTGCTCCTGCCATGAATACCTATATGTATACAAACCCTGCGATGAAGCGTAATCTCACACAACTAGAAGAAGATGGTTACACGATTATTGAACCAAAAGAAAGTTTACTAGCTTGTGGTGATTATGGTAAAGGTGCCTTAGCTGATGTTGAGGTTATCGTTGATATAATCAAAAAGCAATTAATCAAAAAATAAAAAGGAGTTTCATTGTGAAAACAAAACGTTTAACACTTACCGCTATATTTTTAGCAATCATCATTTTATTTTCTTTTACACCACTAGGGTTTATCAACTTAGGTTTTATAAAAGCTACACTCGTACACATACCTGTTATTATTGGAGGAATTGTCTTAGGACCAAGAATCGGAGCATTTTTAGGGTTATCATTTGGATTACTGAGTATGACAATTAATACCATGACGCCATCTGCTTTATCATTTGCTTTCTCTCCATTTATACCAGTCATTGGGACAAACAATGGGAGTTTATGGGCAATTGTCATTGCGCTTATTCCTAGAATATTAACTGGTGTTGTCCCTTATTTTGTCTATAAATGGCTAAATTCAACTAATAAGCTACCTGATAGACTATCGCTCTTTATATCAGGTATTGCTGCTTCAATGGTTAATACACTTCTGGTTATGAATTTAATCTATCTATTATTCCAAGATGCCTATTCTCAATTAAAAGGGGTAGCCATCGGAGCTGGTCTTTATAAAGCTGTTTTAAGCGTTATTTTTATTAATGGTGTCCCAGAAGCATTAGTAGCTGGTATTGTAGTAAGTGCTATTACTGGCGTGTTGTTGAAAATCTATCAAAAAGGTGGACAACATCTATAGAAAAAATCGTTGTTTTTTTGAACAATTATGATAGAATAATAACTGACTTTATTATGAGACATAACCCGTATATCACTTACGCTTGCTTATGTACTTGTATCAGTCTACCCCACTTTAACCAAAGTGGGGTTTTATATTTAAATTAATCTACTAAAGAACAGAACATTTCCCTTAACTAATTAAAAATATAAAGTGCATTAACATGGTTGTTCTAACATCATTAATATTTTTCAAGTTTATTAATTGTCTGTCTCACTACTTTTCTAGGTGGTAAATATCTTCCTGATTCCTCATATCGTGTTGCTTTTAAATCCAATTGACCTATATTTGATAATTGACTCAACTCAGATAATGACATTCCATTTTTCTCAGCCAAATGCCACATATAATTTAATTCTTTTTGCCGTTTAATAGAATAATATTTTGCAACAGATAACATGGTTAGGTAAGCTATCATTAACCACATTTTTCCAGATATTAATAATACAACACAATAAATCCCAATCACTAGATATAAATAATATATTTTTTTCATTATTATGATACCTCCTTCTCTCTATTAGTATAACAAAAAAACTCTTACTTTTTCGTAAGAGTTTTAGTAAGTCATAATCATATCATCTTCATCATTTTCTGGATTTTTTGCTTTTATCTCAATCACTAGTTTATGTGGTAAACAGATACTGGTTTGGCCCACACGACTAATCCAACTTGTCATGACTGCTATTTGATCAGGACTATTGTCTTCTTTTACTCGAATACGTGTGCCGTCCACTTCCACTATATTATATTTATCTCCACCTGGATAATACGTTTTTTCAAAATGTTTGGTGTCCTCATTTAAATCAAACCGATCAACTTCTTTACCATTGATAGTTACAATAGCTATTGTGCCACTATCGTCTTTTTCTTTTGCTTGACTCATTCCAAAAACCACATACGGAACAAATGACAACACAACCAAACAAATGATTACAACGCCATCCATATATCGCCATTGTTTTTTTAATTCATGCCATAATTTCATCTTTTTATTTCCTTTCAAGCACTACTCTTAGTAAGATAACGTTAATTTCAAAAATCGTCAACTTTTTTATTTAAATATCTTTTTATGTACTTGTGAAAAAAACATCAATATTGCTATTTTTAAAACTTTTATCTATAATTGTTTGATACAAACTCTAGGAGGAATTACTGTGTCAAAGTATCAAGTATTATTATATTATTTATATGTCCCTATTGAAAATCCTGAAGAATTTGCCAAAGAGCATTTAGAATTATGTAAATCATTTAATCTTAAAGGTCGTGTATTAGTTGCCAAAGAAGGCATCAATGGTACTCTGTCTGGTCTAACTGAAGACACACAACGTTATATGGATTACATGCATGCTGATGAACGTTTCAAAGATATTTTCTTTAAAATAGATCCAGCTGACGAGCAAGCGTTCAAAAAAATGTTCGTCCGTCCTCGTCCTGAACTAGTCTCTTTAAAATTAGAAGATGATATCAACCCGTTAGAATTAACTGGAAATTATTTATCACCTCAAGAGTTTAAAGAAGCTATTTTAGATGAGGATACCATTGTCATTGATGCAAGAAATGATTACGAGTATGATTTAGGTCACTTTAGAGGAGCTGTTCGTCCAGATATTCGTACATTTAGAGAATTGCCTCAATGGATCCGTGATAACAAGGAAAAATTTATGGATAAACGTGTTGTGACTTACTGTACAGGAGGCATTCGTTGTGAAAAATTCTCTGGTTGGTTAGTTCGCGAAGGTTTTAATGATGTTGGCCAATTACATGGCGGTATCGCTACTTACGGTCGTGATCCTGAAGTTCAAGGTGAGCTATGGGATGGAAAAATGTATGTATTTGATGAACGTATTAGTGTCCCTATCAACCACGTTGATCCTGTTGTCGTCGGAGTTGATTGGTTTGATGGCACGCCTTGTGAGCGTTATGTCAACTGTGGTAATCCAGAATGTAACCGACAAATTTTATGTTCAGAAGAAAATGAAGCAAAATATGTTCGTGGTTGTTCTCATGACTGTCGTATTCATGAAAGAAATCGTTACATCACTGAAAATAACATTACACCAGAAGAATGGATTAAAAGAATTCATGACTTAGGTGAAGAATTTGATGTTGAAAGAATGGAAACAGTTGAGTGATCAATAAATATCTAAAGGAATCTTGCATTTTGCAAGATTCTTTTTTATATAAAAAAGCCACTAGTTTTCACTAGTGGCAAAAAGGAGTTATTTATTTACTTTGGAGGAGTAAATAAAATGAAAAAGTTTGTTAGGGTTGTTTTGTTGGTATGCTTATATACTAACCTCTTTTTATGAAAAAACGATGTCCTTTTTCATGCTTTTTGTGACCTTTTACTTAAGAAAACGTAAAGAACATCCCACATAAAAAAGCCACTAGTTTTTACTAGTGGCAAAAAGGAGTTGTTTATTTACTTTGGAGGAGTAAATAAAATGAAAAAGTTTGTTAGGGTTGTTTTGTTGGTATGCTTATATACTAACCTCTTTTTATGAAAAAACGATGTCCTTTTTCATGCTTTTTGTGACCTTTTACTTAAGAAAACGTAAAGAACATCCCACATAAAAAAGCCACTAGTTTTTACTAGTGGCAAAAAGGAGTTGTTTATTTACTTTGGAGGAGTAAATAAAATGAAAAAGTTTGTTAGGGTTGTTTTGTTGGTATGCTTATATACTAACCTCTTTTTATGAAAAAGCGATGTCCTTTTTTATGCTTTTTGTGACCTTTTACTTAAGAAAACGTAAAGAACATCCCACATAAAAAAGCCACTAGTTTTTACTAGTGGCAAAAAGGAGTTGTTTATTTACTTTGGAGGAGTAAATAAAATGAAAAAGTTTGTTAGGGTTGTTTTGTTGGTACACTTATATAGTAATATCAAACCATGATAAAACAATGCCTTTTTTTATTAGTTTATTTAAACTTTTACTTAAGAAAATATAAAGATAAATTCCTCTCTACTTTTCTTTATATAATTTAAATCCTGGAATAGTCAGCATGATACATAAACTTACTAAGTAAATAGCCGATAAACACACCACTACAGCTGTTAGGGAATAATTGTCCATTAAAAAGCCAATCACAACAGAAGAAAAACCACCAATTGCGCGACCTAAGTTCATAATCACATTATTAGCTGTCGCACGTATTTCAGTTGGGTAAAGTGAACTGATTATTGCACCGTATCCACCATACATACCATTAATAAAGTAGCCAACTAACATCGTTGACAGTAGTAAACTCCATTGACCTTTTGACAATATAATCAGATAAACTGATAAAGACGAAAAAATCAAAAATAATCCAAAAGATAATTTAGGGCCTAACTTATCCATCACCGTTCCAAATGTTAACATCCCTAAACTCATACCAAAGATAGTACTAATCATCCACAATGACGATCCTGATACAGACAAGCCTAGTTGTATTTGCATAATAGATGGTAACCAGTTCATCAACCCGAAATATCCCGCAATTTGGACCGTTACCATTAAAGTTAGTCCCACCGTTTGCCAAGTCGTTTGAGCGTCTTTAAATAATAAAGATAATGTTGGTTTTTCACCACTTTCTTGACGTTCTTTAAAACTTTCTGGCTCTGTTAGCCCTCTTCGAATAAACAAGACAAAAAATATTGGTAAAACACCTATAACATACAACATCTTCCAACCTAGTACAGGAATAATCAATGAGGCTAAAATAGCCGCAACAATTGCTCCTACTTGTCCACCAATCGCAACTACCGACGTTGCTCTTGCTAAGTTTTTCTTTGAAAATGTTTCTGAAACAAGTGACATACATGCCCCATACTCTCCACCTGCTCCCACACCTGCAATAAAACGGAATAAATAAACCAAATAAATATTTGAAGCAAAAAACATCAACAATGATGCCATAGAAAAAGTAACAACTGTATATGAAAAGACTTTAACTCTTCCTATTTTATCGGCTAAAAGGCCAAAAAAAATACCACCTGCCAACATGCCCAAATTAGTAATAGTGGAAATAAATCCCGCTTGAGCACTTGTAACCTGTAGTGATGAAATAATAGATGATAATGAAAATGCTAAAAACATGATATCCATGTTCTCTAACCCGATACCTGCTGCTGTTGATACTAAAACTTTTCGTTGATACTTAGACACGAACAATCGCTCCTTCTTTTAACCATTTTTACTATTAAATCATAATTATTCACAAAAAGAAAGAAAAATTTTCGTTTTTTATTATTTTGTTTTTTACAGCAATTAAAAAAGACATCAAACACCTCTTATTAGATGTTTGATATCTTTCTAATTATTTGTCATAAATAATCGTTACAGGTCCATCATTTTTTATATCAACTAACATATCCGCTCCAAAAATACCTTCTTTAACTTCTAGTCCTTCTTGACGTAATCGTTTATTAAAGTAATCATAGAGTTTACTTGCCATATTCGGATGACCTGCTTTAGCAAAACTTGGACGATTACCCTTTTTAATATCTGCTAATAAAGTAAACTGTGAAATGGATAAAATGCTACCTTCAATTTGATGGATATCAAGATTCATCTTTCCATCGTCATCTTCAAAAACTCTTAGTTTACTTATTTTTTTTGCCAGATAATCTGCTTCTTCTTTCGTATCTTCTTCTGCAATACCAACTAAAAGCATATATCCTTTTTTAATACTCGCTACTTTTTTGTTATCTATTGAGACACTTGCTTCTGATACACGTTGCAATACTACTCGCATACTGTTCTCACCTACCCTTTTGTTCGCTTCACGCTATGAACGTCTGGTATATTTTTTATCTTATCAACAATTTGTTCTAGATGAGCCAAATTACGAATACTTATTGTTAAATGGATGACACCCATTTTATTCTTAGCTGTCTTTGCTTCTACACTCATCAGTTTTTTAGTATTAGCATTCACAACGAGTAGCACATCATTTAATAATCCTGAGCGATTGTAGCCGTAAATTTCTAAATCAGCATTGTACTCCGTTTCACTATTGGCTGCTGTATCTTCCCACTCAACTTCAATTTGACGCTCTTTTACTTCAGGAGAACTATTCATATTTGGGCAATCCTTACGGTGAATAGACACACCCCGACCTTTTGTAATGTAACCAACAATTTCATCACCTGGTACAGGATTACAACAACGACTAATTCGGACTAATAAATTATCCGCACCCTGAATAACGACGCCACCTTCATGGCGAATTTTCATTCGATTAGCTTCTTTTTTCTGTGCAGATTGTTTCATTAATTCTTCGTTTTCTTCTTGTTGCTTTTTAATGCCTCGTTCTTTACGTTCTTTTTCTGTTAGACGATTAAACACAACTTGTGCGGTGATTTCACCAAAACCAACAGCCGCATACAAATCATCTAATTGCTGGAATGCAAATTTTTCTAATGCATCATCAACTTTTTCTTTTGTTAAAAAATCTTTGGCGACAAAATCATTGTCTTCAAACATTTTTTCAAGTTGATGTTTTCCTTTATCAATGTTTTCTTCTCTATCACGAATTTTGAAGAATCGTTTGATTTTATTTCTGGCTTTACTTGTCACCACCATATTAACCCAATCTTGACTAGGTCCAAATGAATTTTGAGAAGTTAAGACCTCAATGATGTCCCCGTTTTTTAGCTTATAATCAAGTGGAACCATCTTACCATTAACTTTTGCACCTGTAGTCTTATTTCCGACTTCAGTATGGATATTATAAGCAAAATCAAGGGGGCCTGAGCCTTTCGGTAATTCCGTTACGTCTCCTTTTGGTGTGAACACGTATACTTTATCACTAAAGATTTCACCTTTAACATTAGCCATAAACTCAGAGGCATCATAATTTTCATCTTGTAACTCAATGATTTCACGAAGTAGACTAATTTGGTTAGCATTATTATCCGTTTGTTGCTCTGTTTTTCCTTCTTTATACGCCCAATGAGCTGCTACCCCAAACTCGGCAATTTGATGCATCTCATGCGTTCTAATTTGAATTTCAATTGGACTACCATTAGGTCCAATAATTGTGGTATGGAGTGATTGGTACATATTTGTCTTAGGTACTGCAATATAATCTTTAAATCGTCCAGGAAGTGGTTTCCACTTTGTATGAATTGCGCCTAAAACAGCATAACAATCTTTAATTGAATCAACAATCACACGAATAGCTAATAAATCATAAATTTCAGAGAATTCTTTTTTCTTATCATGCATTTTACAATAAATTGAATAGATATGTTTTGGACGACCATAAATTTCACCGTAAATTCCCAACTCTTCTGTCGCTTCTCTAATCTCTTCTACTGCTTGAGCGACATATTGTTCTCGTTCACCACGTTTTGATTTCATCAAGTGAACAATGCGATAATATTGACGAGGATTCAAATAATGAAGAGAGCGATCTTCAAGCTCCCACTTAATCAAACTAATCCCCAATCGATGAGCTAAGGGAGCATAGATTTCCAAGGTTTCCTTTGCAATACGTCGTTGTTTGTCTTCTCTTAAATGATTCAGTGTTCGCATATTATGAACTCTATCTGCTAGTTTCACCATAATCACACGCAAGTCTTGTGACATGGCTAATAACATTTTACGATGATTTTCAGCGAGTTGTTCTTCATGTGATTTGTATTTAATTTTCCCAAGTTTTGTCACACCATCTACTAGCATGGCAACGTCTGGACCAAATTCTTTTTCCAAGTCTTCTAACGTAACATCTGTGTCTTCCACCACATCATGTAGAAACCCTGTGGCAACAGTATGAGGATCCATGTTTAATTCAGCCAAAATCCCTGCTACTTGGATGGGATGAATAATATATGGCTCCCCTGATTTTCTAAATTGTTCTTTATGTGCTTCTCTTGCGTAATCACTTGCTTTCTCAACAAATGCAACATGCTGAGGGTTCATATAAGTCGATACCATTTTTATTACTTCTTCAGCGGTCAAATCTTTTTCTTTTGGCATATTTTCCCCTCCTTATGAAAAAAAAGTACCACAATAGTACTTTTTAACTTAATTCTATTACTCTTATTATAACGCACTTAATTCACTATTTTCAATTTATCGTAATTTTTTTATTTGTTTATTCTTCACATAGTTCCCATTGATAACTCATAGCTGATAACGCGTAAAGTGGTGCTGTTTCAGCTCGTAAAATACGTGGCCCTAACGCACAACTTTTAACGTCATACTCTTCTAATATCTTAATCTCTTCTGGTGTTAAACCACCTTCTGGACCAAAAATAATCAGTAAAGACTCACCAAGGTTACAAGCCGATAATGTGGTAGTAAACTGGCTTTTCTCACCTTGCTTACTAGACTCTTCATAAGCCACTAAACAATGAGTGAAGCCCTTTGATTTTTCCAATAACTCTTTAAAAGAACGATATAGTTGGATATCAGGCACAACTTGTCTATGGGATTGTTCAGACGCTTCTTTTACGATTTTTTCCAATCGTTGCGTTTTCTTAATTCGTTTTTTCTCATCCCATTTGACGACAGACGTTTTTGAAGGAAAACCGATTAATTCATTCATGCCAAGCTCCGTACCTTTTTGTGCGACTAATTCTAGTTTATCGCCTTTAGTATACCCACAAGCGATTGTCACATTGACTGGCATCTCTTTTTTCATCTCTTCTTTTGAGACTTCACTAAATATAATCGTAGACTCTTCTATAGACACAATGATTGCTTTGATGGCCACTTGGTTTTGAAAGACTAAAAAGCATTCATCATCTACTGTCATACGCATCACATGTTTCGCATGATGAAAATCATCTCCAACTAATTCAAACGTTTCTTGTCCCTCATAATCATATGGCAAAAAATAACGTTGCATGTTTAATCCTCCAATTGTTTTTTAACAATGATGGCATACCAATCTTTTTGTTTAAATAATTGATCCACAATAAACTTTTCTTTTTCTAATTCTTCTAAAATCATTGGTACCTTGTCTTCAATAATTCCTGAAATAATCAGTGTTCCGTCATCTTTCAGGCAACGATGCGCATCTTTTAACATCAGCACAATAATGTCAGCCAAAATATTTGCCACAATGACATCCGCTTTTTTATCAACACCATTTAATAAGTCATTAGCCGAAACATGTACGTCTTTTGCAATAGGATTTAATGCCATGTTTTCTTTTGCGGAATTAACCGCAACCTCGTCTAAATCATAAGCAAACACATCTTCTGCTCCTAAAAACTTACTCGCAATACTTAATACGCCAGATCCTGTCCCCACATCTAATACCATTTCTCCCCCCCGAAGAGTCACTTCAAGCGCTTGTAACGTCAAACGTGTGGTTGGGTGTGTTCCTGTTCCAAATGCCATCCCTGGATCAAGATAAATGATATGTTCATCAGGATTGTTTGGTGTATACTCTTGCCACTCAGGGACGATCGTTAAATAACGACTAATATTTACTGGATGATAATATTTTTTCCAAGCAGTCGCCCAATCACTTTCTTCTACTTCAGAAGCTGTGATGCTATATTCACCAATATCTAACCCAAAAGAAGCTAGTTCTTCTACTTTTGGTTGAATACTAGGAATAATTTCTGGTAAAAATAACGTTTCTGGGAAATAAGCAATCACTTCTGCCCCTTCTTTTCGATGAGAAAATGTCTCCTTATCTAGAATCTCACCAAAAGGGTCACTCTCAAAATTTACTAAGTCCATCGCGTCTTCTATCGCAACACCATTAGCTCCTGCTTCCATTAAAATACTTGATACTGCTTCTACTGCCTCACTGGAAGTAATAACAGATAATTGATTCCACTTCATTGTCTAATCTCCCTTTTAATACTTTGGATAAGCTACCATAGCTGTCTCGTCATTATTTTTTTTCATCTCTTCAAATGCCTCATCATTCCACACTAATTCAAATGTTTCAATGGTTTCATCATTTAAAAAGTCTAGTAAATCATCTTGTCCATTCACTAACACTTCTGCCAAATAGTTTGCTAACGCTGTGATATCTCCTTTTGTCATCCCTTTTTTACGATTAAATGGAATCATAGCTAAATACTCTAACTCATCAGGTACTTCTTTATCATCAGCATATAATACTAAGCTGTCTTCAAATTCAATCACTTCTTCTTCAGATTGTGTTCCTTCTTCATCTTCAATGACATCATTTAATTTGTTTTCAGCAAATAATACGATAGATACTTCAATTCGGTGTTGTCTGACATCCCAATCAATAGCAAAGTCAAATTCTTCTAAGACTTTTTCAAGTTGTTTTTCTAATTCTGTTAACATATTGTCTTTCATTTTTTCACACACTTACACTTTCTTTGTATTGTCTCTCCTATCATACAAAAGTTGGTAGCATTTGCCAATACTAAACCTATGTTATAATGAGTTTATTAAAGGGGGAAGACAGATGAATAAACCTCTCGCTTATCGTATGAGACCAAAAACAATTGATGAAGTTGTTGGCCAAACCCATTTAGTTGGTGAAGGAAAAATCATTCGCCGCATGGTTGATGCTAAACAATTATCTTCTATGATTTTATATGGCCCACCTGGAACTGGAAAAACAAGTATTGCTAGTGCGATTGCAGGCTCAACTCACTATGCTTTTCGTATGCTAAATGCTGCAACCGATAGTAAAAAGGATTTACAAATTGTTGTAGAAGAAGCCAAAATGAGTGGAACACTTATCTTGTTACTAGATGAAGTTCATCGACTTGATAAACCAAAACAAGATTTTTTATTGCCTCATCTAGAAAATGGTCGGGTTATTTTAATTGGTGCGACAACTGAAAATCCCTATATTTCAATTAATCCAGCTATTCGAAGTCGAACACAAATTTTTGAAGTCAAACCTCTCAATGAAGAGGATATCAAACAAGCGATTGAACGAGCCTTAACAGACAGTCAAAATGGTTTAGGTGATTTGGATGTGACAGTGACTGATGAAGCCATGACACATTTAACACGTGCAACAAATGGTGATTTAAGAAGTGCGCTAAACGGTTTGGAACTTGCTGTAAAATCTACTAAATCTAATGATAAAGGAAAAATAGTTATTACATTAGAAGTGATAGAAGAATGTGTGCAACGAAAATCTCTCACGCATGATAAAGATGGAGATGCTCATTATAATGTGATTTCCGCCTTTCAAAAAAGTATTCGTGGAAGTGATGTGGATGCTGCCTTACACTATATGGCAAGACTAGTCGAAGCTGGGGATATGATGTCGATTTGTAGACGACTTATGGTGATTGCGTACGAAGACATTGGTCTAGCTAATCCAGGAGCTTGTGCAAGGACTGTGTCTGCTGTTCAAGCAGCTGAAAAATTAGGGTTTCCTGAAGCTCGTATTCCACTTGCTAATGCTGTGATTGATTTGTGTTTATCACCAAAATCAAATTCAAGTATTGTCGCCATTGATAACGCATTAAGTGACATCAGACAAGGAAATACAGGAGACGTGCCTGATCATTTGAAAGACTCACACTACAAAGGTGCTGAAAAACTAAATCGAGGTGTTGATTACAAATACCCACACAGTTTTGATAATCATTGGGTTAAACAACAATACTTACCAGATAAAATAAAATATGCCACTTACTACGAACCTGTTCAAACAGGGAAATACGAAATAGCTTTAGGAAAACAATGGGAATGGCTAACTTCACAAAAGAAACGTCAGCCCTAACAATTGAAGAATCTAATTTCCTGTGATATTATATAACTATAATATCTGTGATGTACGCAGTATCCCCATTAGTGTTGACCGAACAAATCGTTTTACTTTGGGAATCAACGAGTATTTATTAAAAACAGGCCTTTTCATTTGGTAGTTTGAGATATTTACAGCGATTCCCACCTGCATTTTTTAGCGGGTTCAACCATCAGGGATACAAAACGGCATCGACGGATATTTTTTTGCGTTTAAAATGAAAAGGTTGTGATACGTTGTATAAATTTATCCTTATAATTTTTGCTTTTATTTTATGTATAATCAGTTATTTTTTATCAAAAAAACAAAAGGCTTTGTTAGTTGTCTTTACAGAAAAAAATCAACCAATATTAAAAAAATTTTCAATATCACTTCTTTTATTAGCAATTATTGGCATAATTATTGGATTATTTTTTGCAACAAAGTTAACTAGCTTAGTTTTCATCATTATTGTACTTTGCGTATCGGCTGTATTTAGTGTAATATTATCTCAAAACATTCACTAAGGGGAGTATGGATTATCATGCAAAAAGAATACAAAAAAATATTGGTCGCAATGGATGGATCAAAAGAATCAGAACGTGCACTAAAAAAAGCAGTGCATGTAGCCAAACGAAACGATGCCACCCTTTATATCGCTCATATTGTTGATATGCGCGCATTTGAGACTGTTTCATCTTATGACGAGACACTTGCAACAAATGCTAAAAAAGAGGCTGATGAAGCCTTAAAACAATATATTGAGTATGCTCATGAGCATAATTTTGACAAAGTGGAAACAGTGATTCGCATCGGTGTGCCCAAAATCGTCCTATCAGAAGATTTACCAAAAGAATTAGGAATCGACTTAATTATGCTAGGAGCGACTGGGTTAAATGCTATGGAGAGAATTTTACTTGGCTCTGTATCAAGTTACGTCTCTATACATGCCAAAAGTGACGTTTTAGTTGTTCGTACAGATATGGATAATAAAACAATAAAATAAATTAATTAAACAAAAAAGCTGGGATCACCTACTTTAGGATCCCAGCTTTTTTGTTTAATTAATTTATTTTTTTAACGCTTCAACATCTCTAGCAATCATTAATTCTTCATCCGTTGGAATTAAAAATACTTTAACTTTAGAATCATCTGTCGAAATAACACGTTCTTCCCCACGAATATTATTTTTATCAGCATCGATTTCACAGCCGAAAACACTTAAGCCGTCAATAATATTTTTACGAATTTCGATAGCATTTTCACCAATACCTGCTGTGAAGACAATAGCGTCAACACCATTCATTGTTGCAACATAACTACCAATATATTTACGGATACGGTCTTCAAAAATTTCAATCGCTACTTTAGCTTCTTCTGTTTCAGATTGTTGTAAGTCACGCATGTCACTTGAAATACCTGATAAACCTAATAAACCAGATTTTTTGTTTAAAATCTCAACCATTTCTTTAATATCAGTAATGTTTAATTTACCCATTAAATATTGTAATAAAGACGCATCAATATCACCTGAACGAGTTCCCATTGTTACACCAGCTAGTGGAGTGAATCCCATTGATGTATCAATTGATTTACCACCATCAACTGCTGTAATAGATGCACCGTTGCCTAAATGACAGGTAATAATTTTTGTTTCTTCAATTGGTTTGCCTAACATATCTGCCGCACGTTCTGCTACATAACGGTGACTAGTTCCATGAGCACCATATTTTCTAGCTCCATATTTTTCATAGTATTCTGTTGGAATGCTATATAAATAGTTTACTTTAGGCATTGTTGTATGGAATGATGTATCGAATACTCCAACATTTAATGTGTTTGGTAATAATTTTTGGAATACACGAATAACCTTTGCTTCTGCTGGATTGTGCAATGGAGCAAACTCTGCTAAATCATCTACTAAAGCAAGAGCTTCATCATCAATAATTGCTGACTGTTTAAAGTGCTCTCCACCTGCTACAATACGATGTCCTGCACCGGTAATTTCTTCAAATGAGTCAATAATATTTAATTCAGTTAATTGTTCTAATAACATATTAATGGCAATTTCATGATCTTCAATATCTTTAATCACTTCATATTTTTTATCTTCACCATATTTAATCGTAAAAATTGAATCATTTAATCCAATTCTTTCCACAATTCCTTTAGCGATAACTGTTTCTTCCGGCATTGTATATAATTGCCATTTTAAACTTGAACTTCCAGCATTAATTGCGATTGTTTTTGACATGTTTATTTTCTCCTCTATTTTATATTCGATTCGCACCATTGACGAAACTGATTGACAAAGTTTAATACACTTTTATTTTCCTTTAAAGATGGTAACTCTGCTAGTAATACCTCTTGGGCTTGCTTAGCTTTATTTCCTTTGTTTTGGACAAGTACAATCGATTTTCCTAAACTTTTTTGACTAAAAAGAGTTTTTGGTAACTGTAATATACCTTGCAGATAAACTTCTTCAACTAACCATTTTTTAAGAGAATCAGCTTGTTCAGTTTCTAGGAAATTATTTGGCACTAAGAATAGGCCAAAGCCGTCCTCTTTCACATACTTCATACTCTGTTCCATTAATAAATGATGTGCATAACTGTGTTCAGTAGCAAAAGATGTCATGAAGTCTTTTGCTACATCATCTTTTGGGTAATACCCAATCGGTAAATCAGCAACTGCTACATCTAATGGTTCCATAAGCAATGGCTCTAAAGAATCTTGATGAAATAACTCTGCTTCTAATCCTAACCAATTTTTATTCACAGCAGCTACTTCTAATAATAACTCATCGATATCAACACCAATTCCTTTAATATTAGTATAACCGGCTACGCTTAAATTGCTTAAAATTGTATAAAGTAGATTACCCATACCAACAGACAAGTCCCCAACAACCATATCGTCTTGCTTATCTTTCATCAATTGTTCAATCATATAAACAAATAAAAAGCCAATACCATCTGGTGTTAGTTGATGATTTGCTTGAAGTGGTTCCACTTTTAATCCACTAAGTAATGTTAACTGAGTGATTTTTCTCTTTTCTTCAGTTGACAACGTCATGCCTAATAACTCTTGATAATACGCTTCAAGCTGTTTAACTGCTACTTGATTTGGAACATTATCAATAACACGAACGCTACCACCATCCAATAAATTCTCTCCGTTTTCGACATAAGCATCAAAAAAAGATGTATCCAGTTCTTGCTGAAGCAATTTCACAGATTCATGCATATTTTTAAAGCCCATCTCCACATTCGTTTGAGACAATTGTGTCACCTCTTCCTTGTCTTAATTCACAAATCCCTTACTTTCCTATTCTATCGAAAGCACTTGGATATTTCAAGGTATTAAAACTGAAAATGATAGGGTTTTTTGGAAGTTTTGATAGCCTTTACTTAATCTTTACAAAAACCTGTCGTTTAAAACCTGTATTTAAATCAATAAAAATAGTAACATACGCACCATACTTACTTTTTTCAAGTTGCACTGTTCCAATATTATATTCAATTATTTTTGATGTATTATCTTCCATTTCTAAAGCGTAATTTCGATATTTTTCTTCTAGAATATCTGCTAAATAAGCATCTGTTGCTTGTTTTATAACAAATTGTTTATGTTGATAATCATCGATAAAATATAATGTCGTTATTGTAAATAATAAAAGGACTGCTAAAAAAGGAAGAGCAATACTTCCTTCTTTATTTTTTAAGAAAGTAAACATATCGCTCCCCCTGTAATGTAATCAGTGTCATCTCAATTAAAGAATCAAGTTCGACAAATGTTGCTGATTTCAAACCAACTATAATAGGCTGAAATCCTGGTTTTTTTCGTAACTTGTCCTCATACATATCAAAAATAATCCGTTCATCTGCTTTTCCATCCACTGCTTTTTTATAAACTAATTCAGTTGGTTTTACTTCTAACAACGTTAAAGACTCAATTTCATGCTCTAACTGTCTCTTACCAATATGTATTTCTAAATATGAAGCATTTTCTTGATAAGCCCATAATTGATTTATTTGTTTAATAAACGGCATTAAAAACAATAACAAACCCACCAGAAGACTTAATGCTATTAAACACTCTAACAAAGTAAAGCCATCATTTAATTCGCATCTAAAATCATTATCTCTAAAATTGTTCCTTCTTTTTCTATAATAAAAGAGTCCTCACTACTTTCTATTAATTGAATCTTTTGTCTAACTGCTTTCTCTTGTAATCCTTGTTCATCAATTTTAGTTTCTATATATTCCCATTCTTTAGCAAAAATCGCTAACTCTAAATATAATTGATTTTGATTTTCTTGTTGCCTTACAAATAATATTATTTGTATCATAAACAAAATACCAACTGTTAATATAAATAAAGCTAACAAACTCTCGAATAATAAAAAGCCATCATTGCCTTTCCACATATTTAAACACCTTACTACTTCCTAATTGAACAATATAGTCAATCTTTGTTTGTGTTGATTGATCAAAAAAAGTGAACGTTTCCAATTTACTAGGACTTGCTGTTCCAGCTTGTAACTCAAGAGAACTTTCTCTCATAATGAGTAATGGTTTCTCTATGTAAAGAAACTCTTCCTTCTTTTGGCCTTTTAATGTGTAATTAAATATGATTCTCTGTGAATCTTTATCTGCAAATATTTTACTACTTTCCTTTTCTATCACTGCACTATGCTGACTTTTTTCATATAGTCTTTCAAACATTATTAATTGTGAAGCAATCGTCTTTTGTTCTTTCCACTTTTCTATTTTGATAATTGGTAGTAATCCAAAAATACTGATAATAAGCAACACACATAGGCATTCCCATAAAGTAAACCCATCATTACTCAACTTTAATGCCTATTTTTTCTGCCTTATCTTTTTGGTCTTTTGAAATATACCCACCTTGTACTAACTCATTTAAGTCTTTTGGTCTTTCATTATTATCTAAATAATACATTTCTGTTTGCGTTTGAATGACTTTACTTAAAGCATCATCACCTTGTTTATTAATACTAGCTTGTTGTTTAGAAAGATTTGGTACAAATAAAATAATTAATACAGCAATAACTAGTAATACGATCAACATTTCCAGTAACGTAAATCCATCATTCTTCTTTTTTAGTTTCTGTAATAGTTTCAATAAAAATCCCCCATTCCATTATATATTGGCAATAATAATGAGCCATAAACGGACACAATTAATATGGCAATGATTAAAAAAGTTATTGGTTGAAGCAATTGAATCTTTTTCTCACATTCTGTCATAAAATTCTCCCACTCTCGTTCGCCAAAAATGGTTAATTCTTGTCCAAGTCTCCCATGAATTTCACCTTGTCTAATAAGCCACGTCAGTTCTGGTTTCAAAAAACGCCATTGGCTAATCGGTTCATCAATAAAAATACCTTGTTCCAATTTTATTTTTATTTCTTTTGACATCTCTTGCATTAATTGTGAATACCCTTTTTGTTGCATAACCAATACAACCTCTTTAAATTCCATTCCTTGTGATAATAAGTTCCCCCATTCAGTTGCAAACAATGATGTATAGTAACTGGTTAAAAGTTTTCCAATAACAGGTAATCGAGCATAAAGCATCAGTTTCTTTATTTGCGAATATCGATTTAACTGGTTTACTACTAAATACCCAGATAATATCAAAGTACTAATGAAAAATAGGCCATATTTCAATCCCTTATCAATCAAACTAAACATCGATGGTGTCGCAGGATCTTGTGATAGTTCTGAAAGCTGCGGCAATATCACCCACTTCATTCCAATAATTATCCCTATTAAAAAGATTAATAACAAAATAGGATAGCTTAATACTTTTATCATTTCTTTTCGCTGCTTTTGTCGTTCTTTCATTTGTGAAGACATTCTCTTTAATGTTCCAACTAAATCCCCATGAACTTCTGAGAATTTAATTGGCGCTAACTGTTCTTTTGAAAAACCTACTCCCAGTAAACACTTCGCTAAAGACTCACCTTTTAGTAGTTTTCTTTCAATATAATTCAATTGTTTCCCTTGTTTGAAAGAAATAGTCTTCATGAATTGAATACTTTGTTCCAAACTAAACCCATTTTCTAACAAATTACCTAATAGATAGATAAACTCATATTTTTCTTGATGATTATACGGTTTAATTTTTATAGATTTGATAAGTTTTTTGTGTGATTTTCTTTTCATAATAGGCTTTTTGTAAACTTTTTTCCCACTCATCTTCTCCTTCTTTATAAAACATGTCATATAACACTCCATAATTTTTTCCTGATGTTAACGGTAACATCTCTTGATAGACAATTCCTTGTACACTTTGATTCATTTCTTCTCTAGGAATCCCTAATTCGATTAATCTTTCCTCAACTCCTTTCCTGTTTTTAGCATGTATAGTTGAAAAGACTAAATGTCCCGTTAAAGCTGCTCTCATAGCCATTTGTGCTGTTTCTGTATCTCTTATTTCTCCTATCATCAAGCAATCTGGTCGATGTCGTAAACATACCTTAATCAGCTCCTGATACGTTAAACCGATTTTTTCATTGACTTGAAATTGGAGACAATCTGTATCCTCTATTTCCACTGGATCCTCTATCGTGATAATATGTTTTTTTTCCTGATGAATTAAGTATTGCATCAATAAATGCATCGTAGTTGATTTTCCCGAACCTGTAGGACCAGAAAATAAGAATAAGCCATTGCGTGTAATTTGTTTTTTTATTTTTTCAATTTGATTATTATCAACAAACTGAAGACTTTTACTCGACATCGGGTATAAAAAACGAATCACAAGTGTTTCACGATTCAAGAAATCACCTACAACAGATAATCGAATCCGAAAGGTTTCTTTTTTAACTTTAATAGTCGTTCCACCCATCTGAACTTTACGCTTTTCGGCAATATCCATTCCTGCAAGATATTTAAAATATAAAATTAATTGTTCAGCTGTTTTATAAGATAATAAATCATAACTTGTCATATCATGATGCTTCCGAAATGATACGTCATACATTGATGAAGTTTTAGGGAGAATATACAAATCACTCACTTGGTTTTTATAACCAACTTCCAATAATTTTTTAGCTAGTTTTTTCATATTTTTTTCCTTTCTCATCTTTAATATTTGCTTTTTTAAAAAAATACTCTGAAAAAACCAAAAAAAAAAACAACCAGAATTTTTTCTAGTTGTTTTTTGCTTTATTGCTACATGTCTGCAGATGTGAATACCTCTGAAACATCATCATCATCTTCTAA
This sequence comes from Vagococcus sp. CY52-2, assembly GCF_022655055.1. Lineage (NCBI taxonomy): Bacteria > Bacillati > Bacillota > Bacilli > Lactobacillales > Enterococcaceae > Vagococcus > Vagococcus changpingensis. The sequence continues at coordinate 1,710,461 of NZ_CP093384.1, forward strand.
AATATCAACAATCTTCTCTAATGTTTCTTTATCTGATTCACTCAATGCAACAAGTGTTTGTGGCACCATAGTTAATTCTGCTTGTGCTAACGTATACTCTTTTTCTAATTCATCTCGTACTGCTGTGAATGCACTTGGATCAGTATAAATTTCAAATACTTCCTCTGATACTTCTATATCATCACCACCAGCTTCTAGCACACTTAGCATCATAGTGTCTTCATCTACATCTAGTCCTTCTCTTTCAATCACAATGTAGCCTTTTCGATCAAACATATAAGAGACAGAACCAGATTCCCCTAGAGAACCACCATTTTTATTAAATGCAACACGTACGTTAGTTGACGTTCGGTTACGATTATCTGTTAAAGCATGAACTAAAATGGCCACACCTGCTGGGCCATAACCTTCATAAACTACTTCATCATAATTTTCACCTTCACCAGCACTTGTTGCCTTTTTGATTGCACGTTGAATATTATCATTTGGCATATTCGCAGTTCTTGCTTTATCTAACACTAATCTCAGCGAAGGGTTAGAAGACGGATCTGGACCACCACTTTTTGCTGCCATATAGATTTCACGTGATAATTTTTGAAACACTTTACCCCGTTTAGCATCCTGTGCTCCTTTTCTATTCTTAATGTTATTCCATTTTGAATGTCCTGCCATTTCAATTCCCCGCTTTCTAGCATAATATTAAACATATAATACCATTTTATCATAAGTTGATTAAAAAAGAGACCTCACCTATTTTGACTGTTTGCGACCAAATTCAAAATAAATTACTAACATCACACAAGCTGTTAATGCTCCCATGCTATCAAGCATCACATCTTGAAACAACGGCGTTCTATCACCTGTTAACATTTGATGAAACTCATCCATTGCTGCATAACCTGTCGCACTAAACCACGCAAAAAACAAACTCCAAATTGATTGCTTTAATTTAGAATGTAACACTAAAAACAAACTTCCCCCTAGAATAAAAAATGTAAAAAAATGAGCGGCTTTTCGGATAAAAAATTCAACAAATTTAAAATAACCCATTGCTCGAATACTGACTTCACTGTCACCATAATTAAACATTATTCCTTGAAGTTTTGATGCAAATGGCTCACTTTGCAACCACTTTTGAAGTAGCGGAACAGAACTTTGCTCTGTATAGGTTTTTGATGAACTATAAAATAAAATAATCATAATCACAATCGCGATTGCAGTATACACTTTAGGTTGACTTAATTTACTTTTCATAATGAACTTCTCCAATCTTAGATTTTTTTGCTTTTTTATCATTGTTTTTTAATAGTATAGGGTATAATATAACCATAATGAAAGGAGTCAGATAAAATGACATATTCAATAACATGGGATTTAGATTCAATTTTTAACGGAGGTATTGACTCAAAAGAATTAGAACAACGCCTATTATTACTAGATGACGAGATTACAGAATACCAATCACTTGTCACAGACTGGAATCCAGAAACAGATGCGCCTGATTTTCAAACATTTGAGGCAATCATGACTGTTCAAGAAAAACTATCTAAAGGATTTGGGCAAACAATTAGTTTTGTCAATGCCATTCAATCTGCAGATGTAAACAATAAAAAAGCTGGTAGTGTATTAGCTGGTTTATTGACTAAATTGACTGGTTTTAAAAACGCTAATGTCTTATTTAATAAGAAACTAACTAACCTTTCAACTGATACTTGGAACACACTTCTTCATTCTGACTTTGCAAAAAAACAAGGCGTGGCTTTTAATTTAACAGAAGCTCGTGAACAAAGCAAACGCTTATTAAGTGAAAATGAAGAGTCAGTTATTAACCAATTATCAACAGATGGATTCAATGCTTGGAGCTCTCACTACGACACAATTGTAGCAAACATCCAATTTCCATTTGAAGAAGATGGTAAAACAACGTATCTTTCAGCAGGTCAAGCTTTTAACCGCATGATGGGGGACGCTGATAAAGATGTTAGACAACGTTTGTTTGATACATGGGAAACAACTTGGGCAAATTATGCACCACTTTTTGCAGATACCTTAAATCATTTAGACGGATTCCGATTAACAAATAACAAACTACATGGTATCACTGATCATTTGCAAATTCCATTAGAGTATAACCGTATGAAAAAAGAAACATTGGATGCTATGTGGGGAACAATCGCTGCAAACAAACAACCATTCGTTGATTTCTTAACTCGTAAAGCACAATTATTTGGTAAAGAAAAAATGGATTGGCAAGATCAAGATGCACCTGTTATTTTAGGTGAGTTTGAAGAAAAACGTTACACATTCAATGAAGCAGCTGATTTTATTATTGAAAATTTCAATAAATTTAGTCCTAAAATGGCTGACTTTGCTAAAATGGCCTTTGAAAAAAGTTGGATTGAAGCAGAAGATAGACCAGGTAAACGTCCAGGTGGTTATTGCACTGGATTACCAGAAAATGAAGAATCTCGTATCTTCATGACATACGGTGAATCAATCAACGAAGTCTCTACATTAGCTCATGAATTAGGACATGCTTTCCATTCACACGTGATGTGGGATTTACCATCCGTTAGTCAAGATTACGCCATGAACGTAGCCGAAACAGCTAGTACATTTGCCGAACTGATTGTCGCTGACGCAACGCTGAAACAAGCTAAATCAGCTGAAGAAAAAATCAATTTACTTGATATTAAAATGCAAAATGCCACAGCGATGTTTATGAACATTCACGCGCGTTTCATTTTTGAAAATAATTTCTATACTGAACGAAAAGAAAAAGTCTTAACAGATACAGAAATCACTGATTTAATGGTCGCTGCTCAAAAAGAAAGCTACTGTGATTCATTGAATTCTTATCATCCACATTTCTGGGCAAGTAAACTGCACTTCTACATTGATGATGTGCCATTCTACAACTTCCCGTACACATTTGGGTACCTGTTCAGCTTAGGTATTTATGCCTTCGCTCAAAAACAAGGAACATCATTTGAAGATGACTATATCGCTTTATTACGTGATACAGCGTCAATGACAACTGAAGAATTAGCTAAAAAACATTTAGATGTTGACTTAACATCAAGTGAATTCTGGCAAGCTGGAATTGATATGATGATTCAAGACGTTAATACTTTCTTAGAATTAACCGAAGACTACGTTAAATAAATTAAAAACCTCTATGATTGAGCAATATCAATCATAGAGGTTTGTTTATTTAGTAAAATCAATTTTTTTACTCATCCAGTATATCATAACCCCACTAACTATCATGGAAAATAGTTCTCCTAAGCCAATAATCAGCCAGTTATAGAAAAATGGTAAATTATATAATATTGTGAGTTGTCCTGCAACAGTAAACATAGATATCGCAAACGTCATAGCTGTTATAACCATTTTTATTTTCATATTGTTGATACGTTTCGTGATGACATAATTGATGACCAATACTAGAAACGTACTAATACTTCCAACCAATACATCAATAATTCCTAATGGTGAAAAAGCATTGGCTATCGCCACACCTAATGTCACAGCAACTATATAGCGTTTGTTATAAAGTGACAAATAATTAAACATTTCAGATAATCTTAACTGGATCGCACCAAAACTAATGACCGATAACACTAACGTCACTACAACATACAATCCTGCCACAATGGCCATTTTTGCTGTATCTTGTGTTGTCCAAGACGCCACAGCAGATTGTTCTTTTTTATTTTCCATTTACATTTCTCCTTTACAAGGAATTACCTTGCTAATAACTACAACCAAAGGATGTGAGAAATATTTCCCAACGAAGTGTTGTAGTGCGAAAACCCGCTAATTAATAGGATACACTTTTTCTACAAAAAAACAATCCTATTGTGTCATCCATCCACCATCAATTGGAACTATACTTCCTTGTATATAAGATGATGCTTGACTTGCTAAAAAAAGGGTTAACTGAGCCACTTCTTCAGGAGATGCCCACCGTTTACAAGGTGTTTCATCTGCTACCCATTTAGCCATGTGTCCATCCCCTGAAAAATCAGCTGCATTCATTGGCGTTTTGATTGCTCCTGGTGCAACCCCAACCACATGAATCCCTTGTTCAGCATAATCTAAAGCCAATTGTTTTGTAAATCCAACGATAGCATGTTTTGACATGGTGTAACTAACTCCACCACCACCACCAATTAACCCAGCGATAGACGCCATATTGATAATCGTACCACCTTGTTGTTCTAACATCATTGGTAATATTAATTTAGTCAGTCGAAAATAACTTTTCACGTTCGTTTCATAAATATTATCCCATAGTTCCTCAGATGTTTCATTCAATGGCTTAAACTCATCCAATTTACCAGCAGTATTTAATAATATATCTATTTTGGGATACTTGGCTAGGCACTCACTAACTGCTTGCTCCAAATCATCTTTTTTAGTGACATCACCTTTAAAAAAAGTAAAATATTTTGAGTATTGTTTTTCTATTTCTTCTTTATCAAAGCCAAACACATATGCTCCTTGTTCTAAAAATAAACGAGCTTGTTCTTTACCTATACCAGATGCCACTCCTGTGACAAAGACTACTTTTCCTTTAAACTCTGTATAATTAATAGAATTCATTAATCTACTATCTCCCAATCATCTGCTAAGATATCGCACACAGTTGGCGCAAAACTTGAAAAACCTTCATCACTTGTTTTAATTAAAAAATAATCAGTCACGGGACAGTCATCATATGTTTTTCCTGACACAAGTGTGACATATAACTCAAAACCGCCCCAACCTTTTCTAATCACTTTTTTTCCTGTTTTTAATTCTGGTAGTATTTTTTCAAATGTCATGTTGTTCTCCTTATTTATTTACTATTGATATTATACGTTGTAATTCACTGATTGCATCCACATCTTCTGAATAACTAAACTCTTTTACATTAATTTGGCTTCTTGGAATAGTTCCTTCATCGCTTGCTTCATTAAAACCAGTTGATAATGATACATTACTTTTTAACTCATAAATCATACCATTATCACATAGAATATACTTAACAATTGGTTTAGTGGTATCAGCTACTTCACTAAATCCAGCTGCAAATGAACTTTGTTGACGCTCATTTGTGGCTCCAAGAATACCATTAGTCGAATAATAAAATGTTACACCACCTACGACATGAAGCGGGAAAAAATCATAGCCAGGATTTTCCAGATCTTGTGCCATAGCTAGTCCATCTGGTGTTACAGCAAACCAATCTCCTCGACCTGCTGCTCCGTGATCAAAAAACTCAGATGTAACAGCCATACCGCCCACCTTCGCTCTATCACTTGCCCAATTTAAAAATTGCTGATTTATGTTTTGTAACACGCCAGTTTGATAAAACATCTCTTTTGATAGAGTTGTTTCACCAGAACCATTTTGGTTTGTCTCTTCAGATGTAGTTGAACTCTGTTCAGATATTTCTGTCGTTGAACTTTGTTTTGTTGTTGATTGACTAGCTTCTTCACTAGAACTAGTTTGACTAATTTCCGTCTCGTCATTATTTGAGTTTTGACTACAACCAACCAACACTAAAGATAATAACAATAATGCTACCCATTTTTTCATCATACTCGCCTCATTTTTTATTTTGATAGACTAAGTTTAACACGAAATGATAACCGACTCGATAAAAAAACTAGCATAAGTCAAATAGACTTATGCTAGTGATAGAATTTATTCTTGATTTTTTAACGCTTCTGCAGCGGCCATTTGTGCTTCAATATCACTGATACTATACACATTTTCACTTGCTACACCCACTTCTTTTGGTTCCATGTTACGGTATTTCGCCATACCAGTACCAGCTGGAATGATTTTACCAATGATAACATTTTCTTTCAATCCAAGTAAGTGGTCTTTTTTACCTCTAATTGCAGCATCTGTCAAGACACGAGTTGTTTCCTGGAATGATGCAGCAGATAAGAAACTGTTTGTTTCAAGTGAGGCCTTAGTGATACCTAACAAGACTGGACGTCCAGTTGCAGGTGTTCCACCAGAAACAAGTGTGTTGTAGTTGCGGTCTTTAAATTCACTAATATCAACTAGTGTGCCTGGTAAGATATCTGAATCACCTGGATCCATAACTCTTACTTTACGTAACATTTGACGAACCATAACCTCAACGTGTTTATCTCCGATTTCTACCCCTTGCATACGATAAACTTTTTGTACTTCTTTAAGCAGATAATTTTCAACAGCTAATACATCTTTAACTGTTAATAATTGTTTTGGATCAATTGATCCTTCTGTTAATGGAGTACCACGGTCAATAATATCACCTTCAGCAACTTTCATACGAGAAGTATAAGGCACAGAATATGTTCTTGTATCTGTTGTACCTTTTACTATCACTTCTTTTGTACGATCCGCTTGATCTTCTGTAATTTCGATGACTTCACCAGCTACTTCAGAGATAACAGCTTGTCCTTTAGGATTACGTGCTTCAAAAATCTCTTGGATACGAGGTAAACCTTGAGTAATATCGTCTCCGGCAACCCCACCCGTATGGAATGTACGCATGGTTAACTGAGTACCAGGCTCACCGATTGATTGGGCAGCAATTGTACCAACTGCTTCTCCAACTTCAACTTCAGAACCAGTCGCTAAGTTACGGCCATAACAATGTTTACATACACCATGTTTTGTATTACATGTGAAGACTGAACGAATCGTAATTTGTTCAATACCTGCATCAACTATTTGTTTTGCAATGTCTTCTGTAATGATTTCATTCGCACCAACAATCACTTCTTTTGTTTCAGGATGAATCACTGATTTACGTGTATAACGACCTAACATACGCTCTTCAAGAGTCTCAATGACTTCGTTTCCTTCTTTCATCACCGAAATATCTAAACCACGGTCAGTTCCACAGTCAGTTTCACGAATGATGACATCTTGAGCCACATCAACTAAACGACGAGTTAAGTAACCTGAATCGGCTGTCTTAAGGGCTGTATCGGTCATACCTTTACGAGCACCGTGAGTCGAGATAAACATTTCTAAGACGGTTAACCCTTCACGGAAGTTAGATACGATAGGTAACTCCATGATACGACCATTAGGAGCGGCCATAAGTCCACGCATACCAGCTAACTGAGTAAAGTTGGAGATGTTACCACGGGCCCCAGAATCACTCATCATGAAGATTGGGTTACGTGCATCTAAACTTTCCATTAATTTTGCTTGAATAGCATCTTTTGTTGCATTCCAAATACCAATAACTCGTTCATAACGCTCGTCATCTGTGATTAAACCACGACGGAATTGTTTTGTTACTTTTTCTACTTGGTCATGTGCTTCTTCAATCATTGCTTGTTTTTCATGTAAAACAACGATATCGGCAATCCCTACAGTCATACCTGCATAAGTAGAATGTTTGTAACCTAAGTCTTTCATTCTATCTAACATTTTAGATGTTTCAGTAATTTTGAAACGTTTGAAGACTTCAGCGATAATATTACCAAGATTTTTCTTCTTGAATGGTCCAACTTCTGGTTGTTCTTTGATGAATGCAGGAATGTCTGATCCAGCTTCAACAAAGTATTTATCAGGTGTTTGAACTGTCAAGTTATAATCAGTTGGTTCATTTAAGTAAGGGAATTCTGGAGGCATAATCTCATTAAAGATTGCTTTACCAACAGTTGTTGTTAAAATACGTTCACGCTGCCACTCTGTAAATGGTTTCTCAGGCATTGAGCTTGTTTGTAAACCAATACGAGTATGTAAGTGGACACAACCATTTCTCCATGCTAAAACAACTTCGTCTAAATCACGGAAAATCATTCCTTCACCAATTTGTCCTGACTCTTCCATTGTTAAGTAGTAGTTACCAAGGACCATATCTTGAGATGGTGTAACAACTGGCTTACCATCTTTTGGATTAAGGATGTTTTGAGCAGCAAGCATTAACATACGTGCTTCAGCTTGAGCTTCTTCATTTAATGGAACGTGAACCGCCATTTGGTCCCCATCGAAATCGGCATTGTAAGCCTCACATACTAATGGGTGAAGACGAATTGCGCGTCCTTCAACTAAAACTGGCTCAAAAGCTTGGATACCAAGTCTATGTAGCGTCGGTGCTCGGTTAAGTAATACAGGATGTTCTTTAATAACATCTTCTAATACGTCCCAAACAGCGTCTTCTTGACGTTCGATTTGGCGTTTTGCATTTTTTATGTTGCTTGCAATTTCACGCTTAACTAATTCATGCATCACAAATGGTTTGAATAATTCAATTGCCATTTCTTTTGGCAACCCACATTGATACATTTTTAAGAAAGGTCCAACAACGATAACTGAACGGCCTGAGTAGTCAACACGTTTACCTAATAAGTTTTGACGGAAACGACCTTGTTTCCCTTTCAACATATGAGATAACGATTTAAGTGGACGGTTACCTGGTCCAGTAACTGGACGGCCTCGACGACCATTATCGATCAACGCATCTACCGCTTCTTGAAGCATACGTTTTTCATTTTGAACGATAATTCCTGGTGCATTTAAGTCTAATAAACGTTTCAAACGGTTATTACGGTTAATGACACGACGGTATAAGTCGTTCAAATCACTTGTTGCAAAACGTCCACCTTCTAATTGAACCATCGGGCGTAAATCTGGCGGGATAATTGGTACAACATCCATTACCATCCAGTCAGGATCATTTCCTGATGTACGGAATGCTTCTAAGATATCTAAACGACGAATAGCACGCGTTCTTTTTTGTCCAGACGCTTTTTTCAATTCTTCTTTTAATTCAGCGACTTCTTTTTCTAAATCAACTTGTTCTAATAAACGCTTGATTGCTTCAGCACCCATACCAGCTTTAAATGCTTGGCCATATTGCTGACGTTTTTCACGGTATTCACGTTCAGTTAGGAGTTGTTTTAATTCTAAGTTAGTGTCACCTGGATCTGTTACCACATAAGAAGCAAAATAAATGATTTCTTCTAGCGCTCTAGGACTCATATCTAATACAAGACCCATACGACTAGGAATCCCTTTAAAATACCAAATATGTGTTACTGGAGCTGCAAGTTCGATATGACCCATACGTTCACGACGAACTTTAGAACGTGTTACCTCAACCCCACAGCGGTCACAAACGATTCCCTTATAACGGATACGTTTATATTTACCACAAGCACATTCCCAGTCCTTAGTAGGACCGAAAATACGCTCGCAGAAAAGACCATCACGTTCTGGTTTTAAAGTACGGTAGTTTATTGTCTCTGGTTTTTTCACTTCACCATATGACCAGCTTCTAATTTTTTCAGAAGAAGCTAGTCCAATTTGCATACTTTCAAATTTATTTACATCGATCAAAAGATGTCCCTCCGTTTCTTTGTCTGTCAGAATAATTCAGCTGGATTATTCTTGGTTTTCTTGTGCATCTTTCAACGATTTTTCTGCTAATGCTTTTTCTTCTTGCTCTTTCGCATATTTTGCTAAGGCATCAACAGTAATCAAATCATCGTCCTCATCATCCATATCACGTAATTCAATCTCTTGATCGTCTGCATCTAATACTCGCATGTCTAATCCTAAAGCTTGTAACTCTTTAACAAGTACGCGGAATGATTCAGGAACACCTGGTTTTTGAATTGGTTCACCTTTAACGATAGATTCGTAAGTTTTCACACGACCTACAACGTCATCTGATTTATAAGTCAAGATTTCTTGTAAAGTGTAAGCAGCTCCGTATGCTTCAAGAGCCCAAACTTCCATCTCTCCAAAACGTTGTCCACCAAATTGTGCTTTACCACCAAGTGGTTGTTGTGTAACTAGTGAGTAAGGTCCAATAGAACGAGCATGTAACTTATCATCAACCATGTGAGCAAGTTTCAGCATGTACATTACACCTACAGAAATACGGTTATCGAATGGTTCACCTGTACGTCCATCATAAAGAACAGTCTTAGCGTCGCGAGCAAGTCCTGCTTCTTCAACAGTACTCCATACATCTTCTTCATTTGCCCCATCAAATACCGGTGTTGCAACATGGATGTTTAATGAGCGAGCTGCCATACCTAAATGCAACTCTAATACTTGTCCAATGTTCATACGAGAAGGTACCCCTAATGGGTTTAACATGATATCAACTGGTGTCCCATCTGGTAAGAATGGCATATCTTCTTCTGGCATAATACGAGATACTACCCCTTTATTACCATGACGACCAGCCATTTTATCCCCTTCATGAATTTTACGTTTTTGAACGATGTACACACGAACTAACATGTTAACCCCTGGAGATAACTCATCTCCGCCTTCACGAGTAAAGATTTTAACATCATGAACAATACCGCCCCCACCATGTGGAACACGTAGAGATGTATCACGAACTTCACGAGCTTTTTCTCCGAAGATTGCATGTAACAGACGCTCTTCTGCTGATAATTCTGTTACCCCTTTAGGAGTGACTTTACCAACAAGCAGATCACCATCTTTTACTTCAGCACCGATACGGATAATACCCATTTCGTCTAAGTTTTTAAGTGCATCTTCCCCAACGTTTGGTAACTCACGAGTAATTTCTTCAGGTCCTAATTTTGTGTCACGTGCTTCTGATTCATATTCTTCAATATGAATGGATGTGTACACATCATCTTTAACTAATCGGCGACTCATAATAATCGCATCTTCATAGTTGTAACCTTCCCAAGTCATGAAAGCTACTAAAACATTTTGTCCTAACGCCATTTCCCCTTCTTCCATAGAAGAACCGTCAGCTAATGTATCGCCTCTTTCAACGATTTCACCTTTTCTAACAATTGGGCGTTGGTTATAACTTGTACCAGCATTTGAACGGTGGAATTTAATCACATTATATTTATCTAAAGCACCGTCATTACGACGAACACGTACTTCACGTGCATCAACGTACTCAACGACACCATCATGTTTACATAGAAGTGCTGCTCCTGAGTCATGGGCAGCTTTGTATTCCATACCTGTTCCAACAAGTGGAGAACGTGGTTGAATCAAAGGTACTGCCTGACGTTGCATGTTCGCTCCCATAAGCGCACGGTTAGAGTCATCGTTTTCCAAGAAAGGAATGCATGCTGTCGCTACTGCAACTACTTGTTTAGGTGAAACGTCCATGTAGTCCACTTTATCTACTGAAACTTCCAAGTTTTCACTTTGAATACGGGCCATTACAACATCTTCAGCAAATGTACCATCTTCATTTAATGGAGAGTTCGCTTGCGCTACCATGTAATGGTCTTCCTCGTCAGCTGTTAAGTAATCAATATGTTCTGTAACACGTTTCGTTTCACGGTCAACACGACGATATGGTGTTTCGATGAAGCCGTATTTATTTACTTTCGCATAACTTGATAAACTATTGATTAACCCAATGTTTGGTCCCTCAGGCGTTTCAATCGGACACATACGACCATAATGTGAGTAATGCACGTCACGAACTTCATATCCAGCACGGTCACGTGTTAAACCACCAGGTCCTAAAGCTGATAGACGACGTTTATGCGTCAACTCACCTAATGGATTAGTTTGATCCATGAATTGTGATAACTGAGAAGAACCAAAGAATTCTTTCATTGAAGCCACAACTGGACGAATGTTAATCAATTGTTGTGGTGTTAATGTTTCGGTGTCTTGGATAGACATTCTTTCACGAACCACACGTTCCATACGAGATAACCCGATACGGAATTGATTTTGTAATAACTCACCAACCGAACGAATACGACGGTTTCCTAAATGGTCAATGTCATCTACTTTTCCAATATCTTCCATTAAGTTTAAGAAATAACTGATTGTAGCCACGATATCAGCAGGACGAATTGTTCTTACGTCTGCATCAAGTTGGCCATTTCCAATCACGTTTACAACACGTTCAGGATCTTTTGGTGACACAACTTTAATAACTTGAACAGTCATTGGTTCAGTGACAACGCCATCTTCACTTGGATAGTATGTTTCGTTGTTTAATCCGTTGTCTAAATGTTTTTCTAGCTCGTCCATCACTGTATGCGTGATAACTGTTCCTTTTTCTACAAGGATTTCTCCAGTTTCAGGATCAACTAATGTTTCAGCTAACGTTTGGTTTAACAAACGTGTTTTAAGGCTTAATTTTTTATTTACTTTGTAACGACCAACTGCTGCTAAGTCGTAACGTTTTGGATCAAAGAAACGAGAGTTCAATAAGTTTCTTGAACTTTCAGCAGTCTTTGGCTCGCCTGGACGAAGTCTTTCATAAACATCTTTTAAAGCTTCTTCCGTACGAGAATCGCTAGAATTTTTATGAATATCTTTTTCAATTGTTAATTGTAAACTTTCGCTTTCACCAAAAATTTCTGTAATAGTCGTATCTGAACCAAATCCTAATGCTCTAACTAATACTGTTAAAGGAATTTTTCTTGTTCTATCAATACGAGCATAAGAAAGGTTTTTCGCGTCTGTTTCAAGTTCTAACCATGCACCACGGTTAGGAATAACAGTTGTTCCAAACCCCTCATGTCCATTTTTTTCTTTCTTCTCATTGAAATAAACTCCGGGTGATCTTACTAACTGTGATACCACTACACGCTCAGCACCATTGATAATAAATGTTCCCATCTCTGTCATTAGCGGGAAATCTCCAAAGAACACTTCTTGTGACTTGATTTCTCCTGTCACTTGATTATCCAAACGTAATGTTACGTGGATAGGAGCTGAGTAGTTAGCATCATGCGCACGAGCTTCCTCAACTGTATACTTTGGTTCTTTCATTTCGTAATCGACAAATTCTAATGATAATTTATCACTAAAATCTGTAATTGGCATAATGTCCTCAAACATTTCGCGCAAACCTTCATCTAAAAACCACTTATAAGAATCAGTTTGAATTTCAATTAAGTTTGGCAATTCTAGTACTTCACTAATCCTAGAATAGCTACGTCTTTCTCGGTGTTTTCCGTATTTCACTACGTGTCCAACCAAATTAGTCACCCCTCTGAGTTTTTTCAAAAATACCTTATGTTACAAATGTTAAAAAAATATAACAATTTCATTACTTATCTGTTTTAAAGTAAAAAAAAACCAAAAATAGATGGTGAACATATCTCGATATGGTCTATCTATCTTTGTTTTCCTATAAAATAAAGGCTGATGGACAATATTTCATCACCTTTCACATTTAAAACATAAAGGTTTCTGCAACTAACCATTTTAGCCTATAAAAGTAAAAATGTCAACATAAAAATAAAATAAAAAAAAGCTAGAATTTCTTCTAGCCTCTCCCCCATAAAACAATCCCTCATAACAAACTGACCCGTAACTATTTTTCCCCTACAAAAAACAATTACATGAGTTAATTATTCAAGACTGGCGTTCCAATATGCTTTCTAAATGCATTCCCCTTAACAGACATTAGATAAGCCATTAAATGTTATTTTGTTTTCATTATATTTAAACCATTAACTTGTATGCCCTTACCCATACTTGTATAGTGTTCCAAACACTTGGTCTTCCTTATAGACATAAAAGGTCAATAAGTTTTATAATAAACCATCACTAAACGGAACTGCAATTTCATTATAATGATTTTCTATACTTTTTTTATCCCACTTTTTTCCTATGCATATGCAAACCGTTCGTTTAATCGTTTTTGAATACTGTTTCTTATAATTCAATGTTCGTGTTTTATTTTTATGATTTATAACTTTTGAAAATATAATATCCTTTCGAACTCGTCACTACTTCAACTTGTCCAAAGACTTCTTCCATCTTTTTCTTTGCACTTGGTGCACCTTGTTTTTTCTGAATAACAATCGTTAAAGTACCTTTTTGTTGTAAATGTTCCTTAGCTCCTTCAATAATACTATGAACAATTTTTTTTCCAGCACGTATTGGTGGATTACTTACAATCGCTGCAAAATCTTTTTTTGTTACATTCTCATAAACGCTTGATTCATATACTTCAATATTTTCAATTTTATTTAAACTAGCATTTTCCTTAGCTAATTCCATTGCTCTTTCATTCACATCAACCATATGAACAACTCGTTTGGTTGAATGAGCCAAAGATAAACCAATAGGACCATATCCACAACCGACATCTAAAATTTCTCCTCTAGGGATATCTTCATCTGAAAAAGCTTCTATTAAAAGACGTGACCCAAAGTCCACTGTATTTCTTGAAAACACATTACTATCCGTTACAAATTGATATGTTTCACCTAATAATGGGTATGTCCATGTTTTTCTATCATGAGCCGTTTCTGGTTTATGCGTATAATAATGGGCACTCATTTTTTCACACTCTTTCTTTAATTGTTTCTACTATTAATTTTGCTAACAAATCATAACCCTCATCTGAGAAATGAAGCCCGTCTGGTTCTAAAAAACGCGTTGGAGCTTCTGAAACAATCATCTCTTTTAGTATATCAATATAACGAATATTAAATGTTTTCGCAACACGTTGAGCCGCATTATTATATTGCATTAATTCAACTAAAGGACGTTCATCACGATACATCATTTGATGGGCATAAGGTGGGCCAATCAGTACGACCTTTTTTGCCCCAATCTGTTCCACTAAATAAGTTAAATTCTCTTCATATTGTAATAATGAAATACCTGAACGTTTTTCAGCATCATTAGCACCAAAAAAGATGGTCACAATATCTGGTTCATAAAAAATAACATGTTCTTTAAACCGACTTAACGCTCCTTTAGTTGTATCACCAGGAATACCAGCATTAATAATTTCTATTTTAGTATTGAGTAGTCGCTTAATTTTAGTATTCAATACAATATCAATTTCACCATTTCTATAGCCAGCTGTGATACTATCACCAAATAATATGATTTTTTTCATCTTTCAAACCTCATTTCCTTATCTCAGCGTTTATCTATGATATAATCAGTTAGACTTTATAATATCATACCACGAAAAAGGAGTTTTTAACGTGTTTGTACCATTACCTAACGAAAAAAAATGTAAAGAGTCTTACGCTATCCAAACACATCGCGTTTTTCCAAATGATCTTAACTCGTTTGGTGCGTTATTTGGAGGGAAATTGATGGCGTTAATTGACGACACGGCTTCTATCGCTGTATCGCGTCATTGCCGTATTCCAACAATGACTGCCTCAACAGATAGTTTAGATTTTTTACATCCAATCTATGAAAATGATGCTGTAACGGTTGAAGCATATGTTTCAGGTACAGGAAAAAAATCGATGGAAGTTTTTGTCAAAGTAACTGGCGAAGACTTAAACACAGGACAACACTATTTAGCTGCAACATGTTTTATGACGTTTGTTGTCGTAAAAGTGGATGAGACATTTACAAGCGTTCCTGCGATTATACCTGAATCTATTGAAGAAAAAATGATTCATAAAGGATACAAAAAAAGACGCGAAAATAGATTAAGAGAATTGTCATTTAATAAAGAATTAGGTCAATATATCACTCAACAATTACCCAATTTGATTGAAGATAATAAGTAGAGGATACTGTTTATGGATGAAAAAACGAATTTCTATCATTTAACTCGTGATGAATGGCAAAGCTTTTATCGTAATGGAACAGCGCCTCTAACAGATGAAGAACTACAACAAATTAAAAGCTATAATGACACTATCTCATTACAAGATGTGCAAGATATTTATATTCCGCTAACTCATTTAATCAATATTTATATGAAAGAGTACGAATCCCTCCATCTTAGTAAAGGATTATTTATGCAAAAATTTTTACCTTCCTCTCCCTTTATTATTGGGGTTGCTGGTAGTGTAGCTGTTGGAAAAAGTACGACAGCTCGTTTGTTACAAATGATGCTCTCCCGTATTTTTAAGCGACGTCATGTCCAACTGATTACAACAGACGGATTTTTATATTCAACGGATGAACTAACCAAACAAGGTATTTTAAATAAAAAAGGATTTCCTGAGAGTTATGACATGGAAAAATTACTATCTTTTTTAAATGCTGTTAAAAATGGTGGAGATAATTTAAAAATTCCTATCTATTCTCATGAGATTTATGATATTATTCCTGGAGAATTTGAAACAATTTCGCAGCCAGATATCTTAATAGTCGAAGGGATTAACGTCTTGCAATCACCAGCCAACCAACACATTTATATCAGTGACTTCTTCGACTTTTCAGTCTATGTTGATGCCGATCCAAAACTGATTGAAAGTTGGTATTTAAAACGCTTTGAAGATTTATTGGTTCTTGCAAAAAATGATAAAACTAATTATTATTATGAATATGCTAATGGTCCGCGTGAAGATGCATTAGCAATGGCTCGTCGTGTGTGGAAAGATGTCAATCTAAAAAACCTCAATGAGTTCATTTTGCCAACTCGTAGTCGTGCAGATGTTATTTTACATAAAGCACTAAACCACGAGATTGATGAAATTTATTTACGTAAGTTTTAATAAAATTAATATATAGAAAGAAAAGGTGAAGTAAGTGACGAAAGTATCTGAACTTAAAGATATGGAAAAGATTATAGTGTTAGATTTTGGTAGCCAGTACAATCAATTAATTACGCGACGTATTCGTGAATTGGGTGTATTCTCAGAATTATTGAGCCACAAAATCACTGCAGCAGAAATCAAAGAAATTGCTCCTAAGGGAATTGTTTTCTCTGGTGGGCCAAATAGTGTCTATGATGAAGGAAGTTTTAACATTGATCCAGAAATATTTGAATTAGGGATTCCTATTTTAGGTATTTGTTACGGTATGCAATTAATGACACATAAATTAGGTGGCGTTGTATCTGAAGCTAACAGCCGTGAGTACGGTAAAGCTATGTTGTCTTTAACAACTGAATCAACTTTATTTGATTCTTTACCAAAAGAACAACAAGTTTGGATGAGTCATGGTGATTTAGTGACAGAAGTTCCTGAAGGATTTACTGTTACAGCGACAAGTGAAAACTGCCCAATCTCCGCTATGGAAAATCATGCGAAAAAAATGTATGCTGTTCAGTTCCATCCAGAAGTTCGTCATTCAATCAATGGTAATGACATGCTACGTCAATTTGCTTTTGACATCTGTGGATGTAAAGGGGATTGGTCAATGGATAGCTTTATCGATATTGAAACTGCTAAAATCCGCGAACAAGTTGGCGATAAAAAAGTCTTACTTGCTTTATCAGGTGGGGTTGATTCAAGTGTTGTTGGGGTATTATTACAACGCGCGATTGGGGATCAATTAACTTGTATCTTTGTTGATCATGGTCTATTACGTAAAGGTGAAGCAGAACAAGTAATGGAAAGTTTAGGTGGAAAATTTGGCTTAAATATCATTAAAGTGGATGCAAAAGATCGCTTCTTGGATAAATTAAAGGGTGTATCTGACCCTGAACAAAAACGTAAAATCATCGGTAATGAATTTATCTACTTATTTGATGATGAAGCAGCAAAACTTGATGGGATTGAATTCTTAGCTCAAGGAACACTTTATACAGATGTTATCGAAAGTGGAACTGACACAGCTGAAGTGATTAAATCACATCATAACGTTGGTGGACTTCCTGAGGATATGGCGTTCAAATTAATTGAACCATTAAACACATTATTTAAAGACGAAGTTCGTGCCTTAGGTACTGAACTTGGCATGCCTGACTCAATTGTATGGCGTCAACCATTCCCAGGTCCTGGTTTAGGAATCCGTGTCTTAGGCGAAATTACTGAAGAAAAATTAGAAATCGTGCGTGAAAGTGACGCTATCTTACGTGAAGAAATCGCAAATGCTGGTTTAGATCGTGACATTTGGCAATACTTTACTGTTTTACCAGGTATCCGTTCTGTTGGGGTTATGGGAGACGGTCGTACTTATGACTACACTATCGGTATCCGCGCGATTACATCTATTGATGGTATGACTGCTGACTTTGCTCGTATTGATTGGGACTTACTACAAAAAATCTCAGTACGTATCGTAAATGAAGTCGATCACGTTAACCGTATCGTGTATGATATTACAAGTAAACCACCTGCAACTGTAGAGTGGGAATAAAATTGTTATTTTATATAACAATAAATACTTACACATAGCTTATACATCAACATCTATAAAAATAAAACCGTCATATATTTATACCTATTTTCATAATATGGCATTAACTTTTTATCATTTATTGGGGAACAAACTGAAACACTTACCTTAAGTTGGTAGGTGTTTTTGTTTATAAAAAATACCATCTAAATTAATAGATGGTATCAAAATAAATTATATTATTATCTTTCATATAGATAAAAAGTTACATTTAAATTATATTTTTAACATAATAAATTTTTCTATGTATCTTCATAAATTGTTTTTGCTTATCACTCATTTTGATTTGCATGTCTTTGTGTATCCCTAGTGAATCATAGTGTTCTTCTTTTATTTTACTTGATATTAATACATTACCATCATCATCAAAACTTATCAAGTATTTATCAAATAACTTATCATGGTTAGCACATAATAAAAGTATATTATTAATATCTCCTCTTATATTATATCCAAATTTAGTAATAATTTCTTTTTTGTCAGAATCCCTCCAAGGAATAATATGAGAAGCTATCAATAGTTCAGGATAATTTATTTCACATAATTGACAGCTTCTAAATTTTTTTAAAATTGCATTTCTTACTACGTCCTGACCTACTCTCGAATTAATTTTTCTTTCGATAGTGCCTGTTGTATATATAGATTCGGTTTCTTCCACATAATCTTCAAAAAGAAGCTCATTTCGTATATCACTATTCGAGTCCCTACCATTGCTTTCTAAAAAATTAACCCAAGATTCTGGAGCATATTTTTGACTATTTTCTATACCTATGGTTAAAGAGTTTAACCATTCTCTTGTAACTATTGTCGTCGAATCTATTGTAAATAAAAATTTATAATTATCAATAACACCATTTCCAGATTGGATTTTTATATTTTTGCAAACCTCTTCCAATTTTTTATTTTTAACAAAAGGATACGCAATCCCCATATATCTATAGTTACGACCTTTATCACCAATTTTTTCAAAATAAAAACATGGGAATATTTTTATCAAGTTACCAGAATATACCTGTTCAAATAATCCTTTCACATTTATATTACCTTTATGCTTAGTTTCTGAATAGTGTTTATTAGCTACTCTTTGATCACCATAATAAGTTAACACACTATTAGAAATATCAAACTTATCGGGATATTCATGGAAATTAGCTGGGTTACTTAGTAAAACAATATATGCTATTTCTTTGTCCTGATTTACTTTCGACCTCATTCCTCCCGAATTACCTACTCCTAATAGACGAGTAATGGGATCATCTCCGACATGTCCTTTGTTTCCTCCTTGATAGATAAATCCAGGAATTAATGAAGCAGTAGATAATTCATTAAAATGTATTGTGTTTTTCATATTTAAATCTCCAAACTATATAGTTTCTACCAAGAATCTTCTAACATTTATACTAAGGTTTTAAATATTAAAATTTGTTTTATAATCTATAATATCTTAGAAAAATTACTAACTATTTTTATCTACACTTCAGTATACAATTTCCTTATTTAAAACTCCATAAAACAAGTAGTAATATTAATTTTTTTAAATAAGAGAATCAATATAACACTATATAATAATTATAAAAAATAAAGGAAGAGAAAAAATTTTTTCTCTTCCTTTATACTTACATAACACTTTATTAACCTAAATTCTCACCATTTGTCATAATAACTTGTTTGTACCAATCAAATGATTTTTTCTTAGAACGATTTAGTGTCCCATTGCCTTCATCATCTAAGTCAACATAGATAAATCCATAACGTTTACTCATCTCACCTGTTGATACTGATACTAAATCAATACAGCCCCACGGAGTATATCCCATTACATCCACACCATCTTTAAGTGCTCGACCAATTGCTTCAATATGATCTCTTAAGTAAGAGATATGGTAATCATCTGCTACATAGCCATTTTCTGTATTTTTTTGAAAACGATACCAACGCTTATTCTTCGTTTTAAATACGCCAATTGTAAAATTAAGCTAGACAACTAAAAAATCCTTTGTGATACACTCGAGTTGTATTTCTGACCAAAGAAAACAAGGAAAGTGATTACAAATGACCTATACACATATTACTACAGACGAACTCGTTTTAATAGAATCATATTACTATCAAAATAAGAAAGTAATATTCGTTGCTAAACAATTGAAACAATCTAGACAGACTATTTATAATGTCTATAACGCATTAAACGATGGGTTATCTATTCTTGATTATTATCAACGATACAAAACAAATAAAAAAATTGCGATAGACGGTCTACCTATTTACCTGATAACGAAAAAGAATATATCCAAAAGAAAGTGGTTCAAAGTTGGACCCCAGATGTGGTTGTTGGTCGTACTGAGTTTCCTATTTCTTGTTCTGTTCGTACTCTTTATCATTTATTTAAAAGAGGCGATTTTGATGTCTCTTCTTTACCAATGAGAGGTAAAAGAAAAATCAATGGACATAAAGAAAAAAAGGGAAACAAGCCTTTAGAAGAACCATTCATCATCGAAATAAGAAATATGATGACTTTAAAAATGAATTTGGTCACCTTGAAGGTGACACGATTGTTGGAAAAAATTATAAAAGTGCTATTATCACACTAGTTGAGAGACTATCAAAAGTTATTATTACTTTGAAACCAGCAGGTAGACAAGCCATAGATATTGAAAATTGCTTAAATGAATGGTTTCAAAAAATTCCTAAGCACTTGTTTAAATCTATTACATTTGATTGTGGTAAAGAATTTTCTAATTGGAAATCAATTAGTAATTCGAATGATATTGATATCTATTTTGCTGATCCTGACCCTCCTCCCAAAGAGGTTTAAACGAACATTCTAATGGGTTACTACATCAAGATGGATTACCTAAGAAAATGGATTTCAATGAAGTTGATGTTACACTCATTCATTCTATTGCTTCAAGAAGAAATAATATTCCTAGAAAATCATTACACTATAAAATACCGTTAGAAGTCTTTTTGAGTTATATGAATATATGATATTTTGTCTAGCTTAATTTGACAAATGAAAATATAAAAAAATCCTCTGACTTTTTGCCAGAGGATTCAATCATTCATTTAAACACCTTCGTAAGCATCTATAATAATTTGTTTTAATTCACTTACTAGTGGTTCTTTTGGATTCGCTGTAGTACATTGATCTTCAAAGGCTAATTCTGCCATATGATCAACTGTTGAATCTAATACTTCTTGCGTTACACCTTGTGATTTCAGACTCATATCAATACCCACACTCTTACCTAAGTCAATAATCGCTTGAACTAAGCTATCAACTAATTCTTGTGTTGTGTTTCCTTTGAGTCCTAAAATGCGTGCAATGTCTGCATAATCTTCATCTGCTTTAAAGTACTCATATTTAGGGAACGTTGCATGTTTTACGGGTTTTGTCGCATTGTATGTCACAATATGTGGTAATAAAATCGCATTCGTACGTCCATGGGGAATATTGTACTCTCCACCAATTTTGTGAGCAATAGAGTGACAAATTCCTAAGAAAGCATTGGCAAACGCCATTCCCGCTAAAGCCGAAGCATTATGCATTTTTTCTCTTGCATCAAAATCTTGTGTTTTCACAGATGTTTCTAAGTTTTCAAAGACTAATTTAATAGCTTCGATACTTAAGCCACGAGAATAATCTGATGCCATAACTGATACATATGATTCTAACGCATGAGTTAACACGTCCATTCCAGTATCTGCTGCGATTGCTTTTGGAACGGATATTACAAATTGTGGATCAATAATCGCAACGTCTGGTGTTAAGGCATAATCTGCTAATGGATATTTCACATGCGTGTCACTATCTGTAATAACCGCAAACGGTGTTACTTCCGCACCAGTACCTGATGTTGTTGGAATACAGACTAATTGTGATTTAACAGCTTTAGGGAATTTGTAGATACGTTTACGAATATCTAAGAATTTTTGTTTTGCGCCAAAGAATTCTGCATCTGGATGTTCATAGAATAACCACATACCTTTAGCCGCATCAATCGCTGATCCTCCACCAAGTGCGATGATTGTATCTGGTTGGAAATCAACAATTTGTTCTGTACCTTTATAAACAGTATTGGTTGAAGGATTTGGCTCAACTTCAGAGAAGATTCTCACGGATACATCATTGTCACGACTATTCAGCATACGTGTTACTAAGTCTGCATAACCTAATTTAACCATACCAGGGTCACATACTAAGAATACACGTTCAACGTTGTCCATAGAGCGTAGATATTGTAATGAATTTTTCTCAAAGAATATTCTTGAAGGTAATCTGAACCATTGCATATTTTTTCTCCTTCTTGCTAGTGTTTTGACGTTAATTAAATTGACAGCAGAAACGTTTCTAGATGTTGAGTTTTTACCTTGAGATCCACAACCTAATGTTAATGAAGGAATCATTTCGTTATAGATATCTCCAATACCACCTAAAGCTGCTGGTGTATTAACTAAGATACGGTTAGCTCTCATACGCATACCAAATGCTAATTCAACTTCTAAGTCAGTCGTATGAATACTTGCTGTATGTCCTAAACCAAACTCTAACATATTCTCACATAGTACAAAGGCATCTTCTTGCGATTTTGCTTTCACTATTGCTAAAACAGGTGATAATTTTTCAAGAGATAATGGATATTTAGCTCCTGTCCCTTCTAATTCAGCAATTAATACTTGTGTTTTTTCAGGAACTTTAATACCTGCTAATTTGGCAATTTCAGTTGCTGGTTTACCCACAATTGCTGCATTAACAGCCGTTTTTGTTTCATTCATTACCACATCTTCTAATTGTGATAATTCACTTGATTTAACAAAATAAACATGATGACGTTTGAATTCTTCTTTTACTTCATCATAAATTTCTTTATCAACAATCACACCTTGTTCAGTCGCACAAATCATTCCATTATCAAATGATTTTGATAATACTAAGTCTTGTACTGAACGGCGGATGTTGGCTGTTTTTTCTAAGTATGCTGGTGTGTTACCTGGTCCAACTCCTAATGCTGGTTTTCCAGTTGAATAAGCAACCTTCACCATACCACTACCACCTGTTGCTAAAACAATAGCCACATCTGGATGATTCATTAGCGCATTTGTTCCTTCTAAGGAAGGTGTATCAATCCATTGAATACAATTTTCAGGAGCCCCTGCTGCTATTGCCGCATCTCTTACAACTTTTGCCGCTGCTGCAGATGATTTTTGTGCACTTGGATGGAAAGCAAAGACGATTGGATTTCGTGTTTTAATAGCAATTAATGATTTAAAGATAGTTGTAGAAGTTGGATTCGTTGTTGGTGTCACACCACAAATAATACCCACTGGTTCGGCAATTTCAATTAATTCAGATTGTAAATCTTCAGAAATCACACCAACTGTTTTGTCATCTTTGATGTCATTCCAAATACTTTCTGAAGCAAACATATTTTTGATTGCTTTATCTTCAAAAACACCTCTGCCTGTTTCTTCCACAGCTAATTTAGCAAGTGGCATATGTTGATCCATCGCTGCAATTGCCATTTTTTGAACGATAGTATCGACTTTTTCTTGGTCAAAAGCCATCATCTCTTTCAAAGCAACTTTAGCATTCACTACTAACTTATCTACTTGAGTAATAATTGTGTTCTCTGTCTTTTTTTCAGAAACCATGAATCTTCCTCCTATCATTTGTTTGCGTTTTCATTTACATTTATAGTTTATTAAATTTCACAAAGATGTAGGTAGGACTTTTTTAAGATGTTTTTGGATTTTTTAAATCAACACAATAAATATTACATTTTCGTGTGGTATAATAAAGATAATTACAACATTTTATATTGTGTCACTCTGAAAGTTTGTGAAACCATTTATTAAAGGAGTGTTATTTATGTGCTATATGATGATTGTTACGAATGACAAGAAAGTTAACGCTAAAATAAAAGATTTAGTGAATACCTATTTTATTAATGTTTTTTTACTACCTGATTCAACTTCTTATGACGATGCCATCCGTGTGACTAATAACTACTTTCCCGAAATTATTCTCTTAGATATTACTCTAAAAGATGCTAATCCATTCGATTTACAAAAAAAATTACAAACTATCCGTCCAAATTGTCGTTTTATCACTATCGACCATGAAGAAAATTTTTCTCATATCAAACAGTCCGTGCAATTAGGTTCTCTTGACTATTTAACCTTTCCATTTAACGAACAAGAAACCCTAGAATCTATCCATCGGGCAATTATCTCCTTAAACCAGATTTCTTTATTGGGCAAATCAACTAAAGACCGAGTATCGACAAATAATGATATGACCTATTCCATGATTGATTATATCCATACAAATTACCAAAATCAACTGACACTAGATAAATTAGCTGACTATCTTCATTTGAACAAGTACTATGTCTCTAATCTTTTCAAAAAAGAAACTGGAATGACATTCAATAATTACTTAACAGACTATCGTATTGAACAAGCCAAAGTATTATTAAAAGAATCCACTGATTTACTAGCTGACATTAGCCATCAAGTCGGGTATAGTGATCCTGCGTACTTTAGTCGTATTTTTAAAAAGAAAACAAACATGTCACCTATTAGCTATCGGCAATTATATTACGGGGATACTAGACCTATTGTCTCTATGATGAATTAAAAAAAGATGGTTCCCAAAAGCGGGATCCATCTTTTTATACTAAAACCATTTCAACAAATTTAGGTGTCAACACTCTAAAATCATCAATTATTTTGTCAGCTTTTGATTGATCAATTGGATCATATTCAGGATTTGAAAAAGCCAGACAATACATCTCCGCATGTTTAGCTGCTAAAATCCCATTAGTTGAATCTTCTACAACAATGCATTTATCTGGAGTCACTCCAAATTCCTTAGCTGTTTCTAAAAATATTTTAGGATTAGGCTTTGAAGCACCCACTTCTTCGGCTGATTTTATTAAAGAAAAATAGTCTTTTATTCCTAGTTGAGTCAAATGTTCTAAAATCAGGTTTTTACCAGTTGATGAGGCAACTGCCATAGGGACATTCCCCTCTTTTAATCCTTTTAATATCTCTAAAACACCAGATATCAACTCTACTGGTTCTGTTTCAAATAGATATTCTAAAGACTCTTTACCTTGGACTTTTAACTCATCGACACTTTTGGATAAATCAAAATCAGATTTTATCCCACTCCAAATGTTTGTCTGAGTCATCCCACAATATTTTCTAAAATCTCTGATACTGGCTTTTTTCCCAAAAGATTCGACCACACGTTGTTCACTCTTCATGTAAAACTTCTCTGAATCAATCAATACACCATCCATATCAAAAATAACTAATCGATTATCCGTCATCGTCTTCCTCCTAGTGATTACTCAATAGAATACTTATCATACAAACTAAACCAATCATCTCTAAAATCTTCGACTGCTTGATCAACAGATGCCAGGTTCAATCCATTATCTAATACATCTGTTCCAATTGTGACAGCATGAGCGCCTGAATAAATAGCCGAATTCACCTGTAACACATTTTTAAAACTAGCAGCTAAAATTTTTGTTGATGATTGACTTGTTTTAATAACCTCACTTAATTCTAACAAGACTTCACTAGATTGAACACCTAAATTTTCCATGCGATTATAGTAAGGAGCGATATAATCCACCCCCACATTAATCGCCATAATTCCTTGAAAGGTTGAATAAATAGCTGTAGCAGTCACACCTATTTCCATTTTTTTCAACTCTTTCATCACTTTTAATCCATCCAAGGTTGTTGGAACTTTTATATAAATATCTGAATCAATCTCCCTAATCAATGCCTTAGCATCTGTCATCATCTCTTCATATGTTTTTCCTATCACTTGAACATGCAACGTTTTATCAAAACCTATTACTTGTCGAATGGCTTTCATATGTTGATAGAAGTCTACTCGACCTTCCTTTTTAACAATAGATGGATTGGATGTTACCCCATCAATTTCTAAACAATCATTATACAAACGAATGGTTTCAAGATTAATTGTATCTAATAAAAATTCCATTTAATAACCACCTTTTTTATTGAATTGAAATAATTGTGCCAATACTAATCATTGGTAATTCTTTTTCTTCAACATAAAGTGTTCCCGGTAATTCCGCTTCTGTTGATCCATCAAATTTGATGGTGATATGACCTAAATCTGAGAGATTTTTTTTCACAACATCTCCTACAGCTGTAATGGCATAAGTATTGTCATCAAAACTCACTGTCATACCTTTTTCAATATCTTTTTCGATGTTTTTTACTTCAATGTTAAAGCAATAATCTGATAATGTACTTGGGGCATTTTCACCAAATAAGATAATCATGTTTTCTGATTTAAACATTTCTGCTTCGCTACCAATGTTAATTACGTTTGTTTCAAATACTTTTTCCATTTAAAAAATCTCCCTAATCATTTAAAAATTTTATTGATATAATCCAAAACTTGCTAACCATGCTACTACAACACGAGGAACACCATTTAAGAATCGTGAATACAATACTGATGGCACACCAACTTCTACTGTTTCAGCTTCTGCTTCTTCTAATCCTAATCCTACTGGAATAAAGTCACATGCATTTTGTGTGTTAATGGCAAATAATGCAGGTAATGCTAATTGTGGTGGAATATTTCCACGACCAATTTCAACACCAATTAATGTTCCGATAACTTGACTGATAACAGCACCAGGTCCAAGTAATGGAGATAAGAATGGTAATGAACAAATAAATCCAATCACCATCAAACCAATTGCATTCCCTGCAAGTGGTGACATAATTTTAGCAAACCAATCACCCACACCTGATCCTTGGATAATTCCGATTAATAATGACACAAATGCCATAAATGGAATCACCGTATTAATCATTGTTTGAACACCTTCACGAGCTGATTGGTTAAAGGTTGCTACGACTTTACCAGCTCCCATACCGATTTTAGCAATAAAACTTTGTTGTTCAGCACGTTGTTCAGTGATTTTTTTATCTGTGCTGTATTTGTATTCTTTTTTCGGCTCTTCTGCCTTAACAGTAACCGTTGCATTTTCTTTGGCATCTACTAGTTCAATTTGGTTGACACCAACAGCAGAAACATAGATTGATTCCGTAATATATTGTGCTAATGGACCACTTTTTCCAGTTGGAACAATGTTAATCGTTGGAATATCTTTTTTAGGATAAATCCCACATCTTAATGTTCCACCACAATCAATAATAGCTAAAGCGATTTCAGAATCAGGAATAGATGTTTTAAAACCGTTCACTGCTTCCATACCTGTTAATTCAACAATTTTATCGACGATAGCAGGTTTTTCTCCCCCACCAGTGATATAAATAAATTTATGTTTTTCTTCAGTTGGTGTAATAATAAGTGGACCACCAAATCCCCCACTACCTTTTGTTACTTTTATACTTTTATATGACATCGTTAATCCCTCTTTTCCTAGTTTGCTAATGTATCAACTGTTTTGCTTAATGTAATGCCTTGTTGTTTACAAACAAAAGCTGTTGTGTAGTCAGTTACCCAACCGCCGATGAAGTTCATCACAATCCCTACTAACATATAACGAATGGCTAATTCCATTGTGTTTAATCCTAATTGTTCAATTCCTGATGCAATCCCTAACCAAACGAATAATTCACCTGGGTTAATATGAGGAAAAACACCGTTACTTGTGTGGCAAAATTGTGCTTGTGCTGCATAATAACTTGGTTTATAGTATTCAGGTAAAAAACGTGCCATTGTAAATGACATTGGATTACCTAACATAAATGCTGAGATAAACGGTAATAATAAATAACGAGTAAATGGATTTTTAGCAGATACTTTGGCTACCTTGACCACACGTTCTTCCCCTAGAAAAGCAATTAACGTATTCATTAACACCATTAACATTAAAACAACTGGTACAATCCCTGACATCCAACTAATGAAGGTTTGAGCTCCTGTTTGGAACAATCCCATAAATCCTTCAGCAAACTGTGTAACATATTCCATTATTAAACACCTCTTTTTAATTTTATTTGAATTTTTTCTTTAAATAAATTCGCCTGTATCTTAGCTAACACAAATGGTGATACTGGCTTTTCTTCTACATAATTGCCTTCTTCAACACGAATATATATTTCTCTAGCATTGACAATTGCTTGTCTCATCAATTTGTTTTCTTGTTGAACTAACTCATGATCTAATACAAGAGAGGTGATAAATTGTCCATTGAATTGTGGCATTTGTTTAAATTTTGCCATTACCGTAACCCCTTGCATTTTAACTGATTCAATGATTTCCCCTTCTCTTGAAACAGCAAACATAACAATTGTTCCTGCTTTAAACTTTCCAGCTCGGCGACCAATAGCAACTTTACCTTTTTTTCTTAATTGTTGATATGTTTCATTAAAATGTTTGATTTGTTTCATACCAAATGCTATTTGAAGCAAATACGCTCCAATACCAAATGCGCCTAATACTATCATGAAATTCATTTATACAACCTCTTTCCATAACCAGTCATAAAATTCTTCTGAACTATTTAATTCATATAATTCTTTAGACTTTTCTTTATCTGATGTGATTCTTAACATGTTATCGTATAATTGCAATAATTCCGCTTCTACATTTCCGGTCATTTCTTGTGGTATACCGACCATAAAAATAAATCGTATATCATCATTATCTTCACTGCATTTATTCCCTAAAACCCCTAAATGAAACACAATTCGATGATTTCCTTTATTCAAAGCATGAGGAAACGCAATCCCATTACCAAATACTGTGGTTTGTTTGTTTTCTCTCTCGATAATTCGTTCCTCGAACTGATCGTCTACTTGGCCTTTATCGCTTAGTACTTGAATCATTTGCGACAATTGCTTTTTATAAGTAGAGGCTTTTTCCATATGTGTAAAAGAAAAATCAACATGTTCGAAGTGAAGCTGATTCATCTTATTGACGCGTCGCCATTCGGAGTGCAACCATTCATCATTGAATAAGTTGGTAATCCGAATTAACGGTATTTTTTCGTCAATATCTTTTAAGGGAATCGTTGTAAATACAGCAAAATAATGAGTTAAATCTATTTCTTGATACTCTGTTTCTGTATAGGTTTCTAACTTGATGTGACTACCTAAGACTTGATTAATTTGTTGCTTCATTAAATTAGCTGTTCCTTTACCTGTATTGCAAACAATCGCAATCTTTTTATCTTGAGGACGATTTTTTTTCATCATCAATTCAAAATAAACAGCTAAATAACTAATTTCTGCCTCAGAAGATTGTCTACCAATTACTTCTTCAATCTTTTCCATGGCAACTTTTGCTACTTCATAAGCAAACGGGTATTTTTTCTCTAACTCTCCGTAAAAATAATCATAATTATCAATACGAAAAATCAAGCGATTTAATAAATACAACAAATGAAAACGCATCTCTGTATACAGTTCTTCTTCTTCAAACTCGACACTCATCAAGTTAGAAACATGTCGCATCATTTGGTCAAAAATTTCTCTGATAAACGGCTCATTCATATAGACTTTCTCAACAGCACCTGTATTACTGATATTTAAAGGAAAGCTAATAAAATCAATATCATACTGACTCAATGTTATTTCATACAATGATTCTATTTGATAAATTAACTGATCAAATGACTCATCACGCCACTGGTAATTTGTGTAGTGAGGAATCGGCTTATCCAACTGGTGATGATGGTGAATACGCCAAAGAGTAATCTCCAAAACTTTCTTCCAAGTGTTGACACTATTCGTTGGTATGTTATTTTCCAAAGAATAGGTTGTCATATACGATGATATATCAGGAATATAGTAGTGACTTGGGTAATAATCATACACATGGTGCAGATACAATAAACGAAGATCAAACTCATTTCCTTCAATTTTTAACCCTTTATTTGGTGTTCCTGAAATAAAAACACTAAATTTAGCAATCACTTTTTTTATTTCTTTTAAATCTCTTGTGACTGTCCCGCGACTCGTTTCAAGTTCTTCAGCTAAATCATCAATTAATAGATATTCATTACTTTCAATTAATCGTTTTAAGATATAAGCCACTCTTTTTTTCACAGAGTTAAAATCTGTTTCTTTTTTTAACTCACCATTCATAATTTGTTCAAATGCAGTATAGTCTAGTATTTCTAACAAATAGTACTCATTGATTTTATTGATTTTAACAACTGAATCTAGTTGTCCATTCAACAAATTTATTTCTTTTTTTAATGTTGGTAAACTAATCCCTACAATATCTCTTAGTTCCGTTTCTTTTATTTTTTCATATGAAACCAATACATTTAAAATGTCATACCATGTATCAATCTGAGCCAAGTGAACCCCTCACTTCTTTATCCTCTTGTTTTACCTCCAGCAACATTAGTGGTTACCCCTGTAACATAACTTGCTCTGTCAGACATGAAGTAACATACTAAATCTGCTACTTCAGATAATTTTCCACTTCGGCCTAGTGGAATGGTGCTTGTTTTACTATAACCAGCTCTTAACTCATCTACTGTAATATTTCTTGTGTAAGCTAATGCTGTTTCATAAGATAATGTTCTTAATCCTGTTTCTTCCATAATCCCTGGTGCAATACCGACAACACGCACACCTTGTTTTCCAAGTTCTTTTGACCAAGAACGAGTAAAACTATTCACTGCGGCTTTTGTTGCAGCATAACAACTTTGTCCTTCTGATCCTTCTAATCCGCTTTCAGATGACATATTAATAATCACGCCTGATTGTTTTGCAACTAAAATACGACCAACAGCTTGACTCATTAAGTAAACCCCTTTTTGGTTTACTGCAACCATTTTGTCAAAAATCGCGTCTGATAGTTCATAATCACTATGTGATTCTTTTGCATCAACTAACAATCTAGGAATATTAATTCCTGCATTGTTCACCAAACAGTCTACTGTTCCAAATGTTTCCACTACTTTATCTACTGCAGACTCAACTTGTTCTCTGTTTGACACATCTACTGGTAAAAATAACAAGTTTTCATGTTTTTCTTTACCTTCAGATAAATCAAAATTAGCTACTTTAACATCTTCATCTAATAACGCTTTCACAATTGCTGCACCAATACCTGAAGATCCCCCTGTAACAATTGCTACTTTTCCCATTGTGTTTAACCATTGACTCATCTTTACCACTCCTACTTCTTTGATAAATAAAGTATAGAACGATTTTTTAAATAAATTAATACAACATTTTTTTCACAAAAATAAAATAGTCGATATTAATTTATACAAGACAATAAGAAAGATAGCTTTTAAAAAATAGGTAAAGAAAATAAAAACGCCTCTCTTTTTTACTAACAAGAGGCGTTTTTTTGGCTAACTTATTATACTAGACTCTCTATGAAATAAAACTTATACTGACATTTTTTCTAACATCTAATCTTTTAACTTTCTATTCATCCCAACTTAAACCTTGTGAAAAATAATAACCTAAAAATAGGTAAGTATTTTTAGGTTATAGTCAGATGATAACTATATATAATATTATTCGGCTAAATAACGTTAGTTTATCGGTGTTTATTTGATTGATGTTACTTAATAAAAATAACCTCACCAAATATTATAAAAAAATACTGAACCAATTCATTCTACACTATACCTAAAAAAAAATAAATAAGAACTAGAAAAATTGTTACAAAGTCAACTTTTCTAGTTCCATCATGCTTACACTGTTTCTACATATTTAATCGCTTCTCGAATCATATGATATGACTCTTCCACAATGTTTTTATCCTCTAAAGTCATTGTTGGTAAAGGATGTCTTACATTTCCAATATTAATTCCTCTTTTTTTCAAAATAGCTTTCATCATATTTGCTAGAACTTCTTTTCTTTCCTCTACTGTTTGATAGATACACTCGCCTGAGCTTCCGCATATTTAGCATCTTCTAAAGAAGCTGTATCAGCCATCAAAAATGTCATGGGGTATTCTTGTCTGATAGCTGTCACGATATCACTAAGCTTTTCACTATTTGATCGTTCTCGTGTTGTTCCATCTATCGCTACAATTTCTAAACCCGTTGCACAAACAGCTCTCACTTCTTTCAATGTAGGAGTAATAAATACCTCACTATCTTCATAAATTTTTTTAATAATCCCATTTATCGGTAAATCAACCGTGTCTTGTATGGCTTGAATATCTACCACCGAATTAGCCCTAATCCAGACAGCTCCTGATTCTTTCGCTGACGTGACATAATGAACGAACTGTGTAAAGGGTCGTTTTCTAATGCCTGACAAGACACTATCAACCCTTTTTCTATTGCTTACTAGTATCCATACTATTGTTCTCCTATCTTGTCACCGGTAATCAAGTTCATTATTTTATCATGCATAAATACATTTATTGCTTCATGTCCATATTCTGGTAAGATAATATATTCATATGATATCTTCAAATGATTAACAATCGCATATTGAGTCGATGGTAAACAAATATCATCTCTTAATCCTGTCACTAACTTCACGTCATCATTAATTAAACTAGAAAAGCTTTTAACATCTATATAATCCAAACTAGACAGAATATTCTGTTCAGTCATGTAAAAATAATCCTTAAATTTAAAATATCGGAATAACTCATCATAAGGTTCACATGATAGCTCTAGTTCTAACACACGAGAAAAGTTAGACAAAAATGGATAGATCGTAATAACTTTTTTTATTTTATTATTCAAAGCCCCACCTACTAATGCTAATGCACCTCCTTGTAACGCACCTAATGTTGTTAAATTATACGTACCTACCCAATAAAAAGTTGATACTAACTCTATGACACGATACACATCGAGAAAAATGTCTTTAAAAAATAAATCGTTTGGAGTGTCAGACATCCCGCGAACAATGTGACCTTTCACTGTATTTCCTTTAAAGTAATTACCATCAACTGACTTGTCTACTTGTCCCCTAACATCCATCGCTACAACGGCATACCTTGCTAATATATATTTGAAATATTCTGATCAATCACTGCTTTGTCCCTGATAACCATGAAAATGACACACTACTGAAAATGAACCTTTACCAAGTGGTTTTAATACCTTGCAATAAGTACTTGAATTATTCTCCATTTGTATTGTTCAATCATAACAGTCAACATAATCAATCATAAAATGACATTTATATAACGTATAATCATTTTTAGAATTTAAGTGTCTAATCTGTTTTTCCAAAAAATAATCAAAATCATTCGGCTTATCTCTACTACCCTTGTATAGCTTCATTTCATTTAACGACATTATTTCCGACATAAAAACGCTCCTTTGGAATCATTCGCAATTATCAATATATTAAAAGAAAATAATTTTCAGTATTTTATACTTTATTATCTATTTAACTTCTATAACTCTGGTAAAACAACTTTTCTATAGTCATTCAGTATTTTCACATGTATCTCTTTTACACTTTTAAGTTTATTAGCTTACCAAACGATTTGACCTGCCTTGAGAAAGATATTTTCAATATTTTTTGATTTTTCAAAGTTAGAGATAATTTGACTAAGCGATGATTAAGAGATATTTGCTTTTTTGAAGCCAATGTCAAGCTTCCACTTGATTCTACCACTCTCATGAAATAACTAAATTGAAAAATATCCATTTTTACCTATCCAATCTTTTTGCCTCTGCCTTTAATATAAAACCTATTTTTCTATGCGTTTACCTTTTTAAATAACGCATCCCTCACGTGAATAATTAACGTAAGGGACTATAACGATACCTTATTTATCTAAGCTAATTCTTTTTTATCGGACAGTCCGCCGAAGAACAATCGCATGTTTTTTCTTTTTTTACACCATACTTATATACAACCCTAGCTACTCCTAAAAAAATAATCCCAGCTAAAATAATTGTGCCCATACTATCACTCCTATAATATACTGATACCTTCTACACCGACTAATTTTTCTTTTCTAGGTTTTCTTGTTATTAATATAATCAGACCAATAACTAACATACTTGCTACAACTTGTCCTATACCAAATGTGCCATCTTCAAATAGGAAATGACCAAATTGATAAACAACTAAACTAACGACATAAGCTAATAGACATTGATAACTTATCGCCAGCGTTGTCCATCTCCAATCATTCATTTCTCGACGTATGGCCCCAATCGCAGCAAAACATGGTGCACATAATAGATTAAATAATAAAAATGAATATCCAGCTACTGGTGTTAAACTAGCACTTAATAATGGCCAGTATTCCTTTCCAGTTTCTGATACTTCTTTCATGTGACCATATAAAATACCAAACGTTCCTACGACGTTTTCTTTTGCAACAAGTCCTGTTATCGTTGCTACTGTTGTTTCCCAACTTCCCCATCCAAGTGGAGCAAAAACAAATGCTACTGATTGACCTAAAAAGGCTAAAATACTTTGATCTGTTTCTACCATTTGTCCTCTAAAGTTAAATGAAGATAAAAACCAAATAATAACGGAACTCGCAAAAATAATCGTTCCTGCTTTTTTCACAAAAGATTTTGAGCGCTCAATCATTTGTCTAAAACTGTTTTGAAATCTTGGCATGTGATAATCAGGTAATTCCATAATAAATGGCGCTGTGTCTCCACTGAATAATGCCGTTTTCTTTAATATAATACCGGATAAAACAATGGACCCTATCCCTACAAAATAGGCTGATGGTGCAACCCAAGAACTATGTGGGAAAAAAGCACCTGCAATAAGACCAATAATAGGTAATTTAGCTGAACATGGCATAAACGTTGTGGTCATAATCGTCATACGTCGATCTTTTTCATTTTCTATTGTTCGACAAGCCATCACTCCTGGAACACCACAACCGGTTGAAATCAACATTGGAATGAATGATTTGCCAGATAAACCAAAACGTCTGAAAAATCGGTCCATGACAAAAGCGATACGTGACATGTATCCACAATCTTCTAGTAGTGATAAACATAAAAACAGGACCATTAACTGTGGTAAAAATCCTAGTACCGCACCTACTCCGGCAATAATTCCATCACGAACAAGCGATTGTAGCCAGGGGGCAATAGCCAGCATCTCCATTAACTTGGTGACATTATCTGGAACAATTTCTCCAAATAATACATCATTTAACCAGTCAGTCCCAATCGTTCCAATGGTTTGGATGGATAAATAATAAACTAACCACATCACAAACGCAAAGATTGGTAAAGCGAGCCATCTATTCGTTACTATTTTATCAATTCGATCACTCATACTTAATTTGTAATCTATCTCTTTCACACAACACAAACTGACAATTTGACTGATATAATTATATCGTTCATTGATAATAATACTCTCACTATCGTCTCCAATAATTTCTTCTGTCATACTGATAATGTCTTCAATTTCTTTTTTCACGTTATCAGTCATGATGTTTCGTGAACAAACTGTTTGATCTCTTTCAAATAACTTGATACTGTACCATCTTTTTTGATGAATTGGTATACTCTCTGGTAACAATTCACTAATTTCAGACAAAGCTACTTCTAATCGATTGTCATATAGAGGAAAATCGGGAATTCTTCCATGAACAAATAGCTTGTCTATTTCTACAAGGGCATTAACCAATCCTTCTTTTTTAGTCACACTCATTTTTACTACAGGGATCCCTAAAGAATATGACAGTTTTTCTTCGTTTAATCGAATGCCTTTTTTCTCAACCACATCCATCATATTTAATGATAGAATCATGGGAATGCCTAATTCTAACAACTGTGTCGTTAAATAAAGATTTCTTTCTAAGTTACTTGCATCAACGATATTTAGTATACCTGAAGGGTTACCTTCCAACAGATAATCCCGTGCCACCACTTCTTCTGGTGTATAAGGTGATAAAGAATAAATGCCTGGTAAATCTTGTAACACGATATCTGTATTCTTTTTTAGTTTACCTTCTTTTTTTTCTACTGTCACACCTGGCCAGTTCCCTACTGATTGATTAGCCCCTGTTAACTCGTTAAACAAACTCGTTTTTCCACTATTAGGATTTCCGACTAATGCGATTTGTTTTTTTGTCATAGCTACACCTCTTTAACCAAAATTAGTGATGCTTCTTGTTTCCTCAAGCTGAGTTCATATCCTCTGACCGTCATTTCAATCGGATCACCTAAAGGAGCATATTGTTTTACCTGAATAAGTACACCCTTTGTTAATCCCATATCCATTAATCGCCGTTTTAA
Source organism: Vagococcus sp. CY52-2 (assembly GCF_022655055.1). Taxonomy (NCBI): domain Bacteria; kingdom Bacillati; phylum Bacillota; class Bacilli; order Lactobacillales; family Enterococcaceae; genus Vagococcus; species Vagococcus changpingensis. Next base: position 1,746,707 of record NZ_CP093384.1, read on the forward strand.
TGCGCCGCTTGCAGTAAAATCAATTACTTGTGCATGTTTTCCAATACCAATTTCATCCAATGTTTTAAGATTGGTAGAATTTTTTTCTATATCTTCACTAACTTGGATAAATTCTGCAATAGTATCATCTATTCCTATTTTTGTCCCTTTAAATAGAACAATAAATGGTTGATTTTTTTTATTCGATAATAATACCATCTCTGTTCCTGGTAGTAATCCCAAATTTTTTAAATGTTTTCCATGAGATTCTTGACCATTAAACGCAACAAATTGATAGACTTTATTCATCTGACAATCCTTCAATTTTTTCATTTTTTCACCTATGTTTATTTTTTCTATTAATCAATAATGAAAACCATTCTCATTTAATAAACTAATCATACACTTGTCAGGAATGAGCGTCAATCTATATTGTGAAAAAAATCATTTATATTTTTTTTAAATAACAAGCCAATAAAAAATCCTACAACATGACTACTTAAAGCAATCATGTCATAGGATAATAATGAATTACTCAAACAAACTGGCACCATTTGTTTTAATCACTTTTTCATACCAGTAGTAACTATCTTTTTTATATCGTTTTAAGCTACCACCCTTTTCGTCACGATCAACATATACAAAACCATAACGTTTTTGATAACCATTTAACCAACTTAGTAAATCTGTAAATGACCATGTACAGTACGCAATCACATCACAGCCTTCATCAATGGCTTTAATCACTTCTTTTACATGTTCTTCTAAGAATGAAATACGATAAGGATCATGAATGCTACCATCACTTTCCAATGTATCAAAGGCACCTAATCCATTTTCCGAAATAACAATTGGCAAATTATAGCGACTTGTAATTTCTTTACATGCATAACGTAACCCTTCAGGATCAATCGTCCAATCCCAGTCTGTTGTAGCTAAATAAGGATTATTAGCTGTTTTATATACCCCTGGAATACCCGTTTGCTCATTCGTTCCTTTGACACCTGTTGTATTCATTTTCGCATATGGTGTTACACCATCTAAATCATTGTATTCACAAACTGTTGTCTGGTAATAGTTAACACCCATAAAATCAATTAAAGAAGCAGCTTTTTTAAATAAGCTTTCATCTTCTTTTGTGACAGCTGGGGCAACACCTTGTTTTTCTAGATAAGTCATAGCATTTTTAGGATAACGACCATACGCATAAACATCCATCCACCAAAAGTTTTTCAAATTATCAAAGTCAACTTTTGACATAGCGTTATCAGGATTACAATCTAGAGCATAACTGGGACTATAAGCAAAACTTGCCCCAATTTGCCCATCAGGAATAATGTCTTTGAACGCAATAACAGTTTTAGCATGTGCTAAAAAAGCATGGTGATTGACTTGGTAAAATGTTTTTTGATCATCAAATTTTCCTGGTGGATGTAATGCAGTTAACCACCCTAAAGATGTAAAAATATTTTGCTCGTTCATCGTAATCCAATAATTAACTTTTCCTTTAAACTGTTCAAATAAAAATGTTGAGTAGTTAACAAAATCATCAATGACTTTTGGATTTTCCCATCCACCATACTCTTCAACTAAGGATTGAGGAATATCCCAATGATACAAAGTAATCATGGGCTCAATGCCGTATTTTAAGCACTCGTCTACGATATTTTGATAAAATTCAAGTCCTTTTTTATTTACTTCGCCACGTCCTGTTGGAAATATTCTTGTCCAAGCAATAGAGAAACGATAGGTTTTTAATCCCATGTCAGCCATTAATTTAATGTCTTCTTTGTAGCGGTGGTAATGATCCACTGCAGTTTCACCAGTAGATCCCTCAAAAGTTTTTCCTGGAATTTTAACAAATTCGTCCCAGTTTGACACACCTTTTCCATCTTCTAAATGTGCCCCTTCGATTTGATAAGCTGCCGATGCGCTACCCCATAAAAAATCTTTTGGTACTTGATACTTTGTCATGTTTTCACCTCATTAAATTATTGTCAATATTTTATCTGATTCATTAACTGAACCAGTTTTATCTACGTTAACTTCTTTAAAATCATTTGAATTAGTAATTACTACAGGGGTTGTTGTATCATAGCCTTTTTCTTTGATTTTTTCTAAATCAAATTTAAGTAACACGTCACCTGTTTTCACTTTATCACCAACATGAACTTGTGGTGAAAAATGTTCGCCATTTAAGTTGACTGTTTCAAGTCCAACATGAATTAATATATCCAATCCTGTTGTTGATTTAAGCCCAATCGCATGCCCTGTTTCAAAAAAGACATCAATCGTCCCATCGCACGGTGCTACGACTTCTCCCTTTTCAGGAATAATGGCTATCCCTTGTCCCAATAGATTATCTGCAAATGTTTTATCATTTACTTTCGCTAATTCAATTGCTTCACCTTGTAAAGGGCTATAAACATCTTTAATTTGGTTTAATGGTTCAACCGTTGCTTCTTCTACTTCTTCTTCATAAGAATCGTCTTTAATGTCTTCAAACCCGAGTAAATAAGTAGCGATAAATGAAACTACGATAGTCACTCCCATCGTAATTAAAGCGTAAAAGATTGACGCACTATTGCCTTTTTCAATATATTGAGGGAACGTAATGATAGCTGGTGTGGCAATACCATAAGCTTTTAATTGGAACAATCCACCAATAATCCCACCAGTTGCTGCTCCAATACAAGCTCCTAGCATTGGACGTTTTAATCGAACGGTTACCCCATACAAAGCTGGCTCAGTAATCCCTGCAAGTAGCGCCGAAAAAGCTGAAGAACCGGCAACTTGTTTCAAATCTTTATTTTTAGATTTAATCGCAACGGCTAATGATGCCCCACCTTGCGCTAAGTTCGAACATAATTCAGCAATACACATAAAGGCTTCATAACCTGTTGTGGCAATCATACTCAACTTAATTGGTGTAAAGACATGGTGCATTCCTACCATAACGATAAATGGGTAAATTCCTGCAACTAACCCTACTGCAATAAACCCTAGTTTATCATGGATAAAGTATATCACGTCTGATAAAACATTACCTATAATAGCCCCAATTGGTCCAACAATAACTAAAGCAATTGGTGCTGCAATCAGTAATACTAACATCGGTTTTAAAAAGTTTTTCGTAATAGTTGGTGTAATTTTATCCACGAATGGTTCAATATAAGATAATAACCACACTGTTAAAATAATTGGAATAACGGAATACGCATAGTTTGCATAAGTGACAGGAATAATATTAAAGAATTTAACAGTTTCACCAGCATCTTTTGCTGTATTCATCAAAGTAATAAAATTTGGATGCAACATAATAGCAGCTAGTGTTGCAGCATAATAAGGATTGGTTTTAAATTTAGATGCCGCTGACATACCAATTAAAATTGGCATGAAGAAAAACGCTCCATCTCCAATAACAGATAATAATTGGTAAGTCTGACTTCCCTCACTTAACCAACCAATCATTGGTAACACAGTTAAAAGCACTTTAATCATCGCCGCACCAATCAGTGCAGGAATAACTGGTGCCATACAGCCAGAGATAACATCTAGTATTTTAGAAAAAATCCCTTCATCATTATCTTTTTTAGGTGTATCGTCACTGTTTTCTGTTTTAAAGTTTCCTAATTTAACCACTTCTTTGTAGACAGCACCCACTTCATTTCCAATAATAATTTGATATTGTCCACCTTTTTTCATAATACCAAGAACGCCTTTTATCCCCTCCACTTTAGCATCATCTACAATCGACTCATCTTTTAACACAAATCTTAAACGTGTCATACAATGTACTACACTAATCACATTTTTCTCCCCACCGACTTCTTTCAAAATATCCGATGCTACTTTTTGATAATCCATTTTCTTAACCTTCCTCGCTTGTTATTTTCGCATTTTTTGTAATTTTTTCTATATGTAACAACAAATACAATTGTTCATCCGAATTAAGATGATAATGATAGTTTTTAGATAAATAATTATCGATTTTAACCACACACTCATAACTTTCCACATACTTTTCTTTAAACAAATCAAACATATCGTCATTTTCACTAGTGTAAACTTGCTTATCAATAACCCGTTGTGCAAAGAATTTTAAATGTGTCACAAATCGATAGTAATAAATCGATTCTTCATTAAACTCAATCCGAAATGTAAACTTGATAATATTAATAATTTCTTGCATGAGTTTTGACATATCATTAATATCGACTAAATTATCTAATTGTCCGTTTATTAAATGTTGTGCGATATAGGCAGCTTCATCTTCTGAAAATGCCACTTCAAATCGTTGATTAACTTCTTTAACACCTAGCATGCCCACTTCAAATTCATCTTTAAATAAGCGTTTGATATCCATCAGCAATGGATTAGCAACCTTAATCCCTTTATTAATACGTTCGACTGCACCATGAAGGTGTTCTGTTAAAGAAACATAAATGATATCGTCTATTTTTTTACCATATTCTTTTTCCATAACAAAAATAAGTCGCTCAGTTATTTCTAAATAATCTTCTGGCATATCTGAAAACACATTTTTAAAGCGATCAATAATCTTGGAATTAATATTTGAAAAGATTTTGTATCGATTACTTGGCTCGACTATTTGACCATTCTTTTTACCAAATGCTATGCCAACACCCATGACAACCACTTCATTCCCTGTATCATCTTGAGAAATGAAGGCATTATTATTTAGTATCTTGATAATTTTAATGACTATCACTTCCTTTCTGAAAAGAAAAAAAACAAAACCTCAAACAAGCCGTCATCTCCATTTGGAGAACACGCCTTAGTCTGAGGTTTTGCCTGCTTGACCAGTTACAATCCTTATTTGATTTCATGATACCATGTGTTTTTATTTGCTTCAACACATTTTTAAATTTTTCATACAATATTCAAACATATATAATATTATATTCATTAATGATTCAATTCATTTATTAAAAATAAAACGTCCCTGATACGATTTGAACGTACGACACCCGTCTTAGGAGGACGGTGCTCTATCCAGCTGAGCTACAGGGACATCAAAGCTATTATGATTTTCTCACTTTTATTGATAAAAGTCTAGTCACAATATCTTTTTCATTCACTTATATCTTCTAACAATCTTTCAGCATATGCAAATACTTTAGATCCATCCATCAAGCCATAATCTGTCATATCGATATTTTTAACTGGAATACCTGAATTATTTAATGCTTGTTTGATGTCATTTTTTAAATACCTAACTTGTGGTCCTAAAAGATAGATATCTGTTTGTTCATTTTGAATATCTTTTTCAACTTCTGATGCTGATATTGCTACGATATCGACATCTTTTTCTTTCATATCTGCTGCTCGCCTCATACGATTTACTAGTAAATTAGTAGTCATACCAGCTAAGCAGACTAAAACGATCCGTTTTTTCATGCCTTCCCCCTCATAAAAAAATTATTTCCACTTCGCTCCTTTATTCTTTTGCTTTTTGGTGCGATTTTTTTTCTTTTTCTTTTTAGGCGTTTCTTGTTTATCACGAACAGTTTCTTCTTTAACAACTGTCGCTTTAACTTTTTCTTCTTTAATCGGCTTAAGCGTTTCTATTTCTTCCTCATCAGAACGTGAATCAGGTTTTTCCGTTACTAATCTCCCATGCGTTGCAAAAAATTCCGTTCCTGTTTTTCCGACTTCTTTATACAAACGATTTAGTTCTCGTTTTTCTCCATCATTAACTAAACTAATCACTGTTCCTTGTTTTCCCATACGTCCTACTCGTCCTGCACGGTGAATGTAATCTGGAACACTTTGAGCTAAGTCATACTGAATGACATAATCCAAATCAGAAAAATCTAATCCTCTAGCTCCTAAATCAGTTGTTAATAACAGTGATACTTGTCCTGTTTCAAAGTCATGAATTGCACGTTTTCGTTCTACTTGGTGTTGATCAGAAGCGAGTGTTTGATGTTTAATACCTAGATAATTTAATCGCTCAGATACTGCCCCTAACTCACTCACTTGATTAAAAAAGACTAACCCTTTAAATCCCTCTACATGAGCCAATCGACGCAATACTTCAGAACGTTTTCTAACTGGAGTCATAATAAAGCCATGTTGAATGCTTCCTTTAGTGTTATCTTCTTCTGTCACATCAATCACACGTAACGCTGTTCTAAATAACGTATCCATTCTTGGTAATATTTGCTCACCTGTAGCAGAGGTTGCCACAATTTGTGTATCTGCTTGTACACTTTTGATAATACCTTTAGTTGAGTTAAAATCGGCATCACTTAATAAATCATCTACCTCGTCCAAGACTAATGTTTGGATTAAATGTGCTTTAATTTTTTTTAGTTTAATTAATTCAAGTACTCGACCTGGCGTCCCAACTAACACTTCGGGACGTTTTTTTAATCGTTCGATTTGTCGCTTAACATTTGCACCACCGATAATGGCTTGAACATTTAATTCCAATCCTTTAGCCCATACTCTTGTGACGTCAGCCACTTGACTTGCTAATTCTTGTGATGGCAAAATAATTAAGAGTTGATTCCCATTTCCTTGAATCACTTTTTGTAGTAACGGCAACAAATAAGCCACCGTTTTTCCTGATCCTGTCGGAGAAATACCTAATACACTTTCACTTTCTAATAACAATGGATATAAGGTACTTTGAATTAATGTTGGTTCCCCGTAGCTCTGTTTATCCCATTCTTTTTGCCAAACTTCTGGCAATAATTCTAACATACTCATACGTTTACCCTCTAATTTCTTTTGCGTCTGCCGCAAATATAATATCTGATTCTTTTCTCATCGTTTCCATCAATCCATGAACATCTTTGGCAAGTTGTACCCAATCTTGGTATATTTTTTGTTGTTTAATGCCCATTGGATTAACCATAATATTTGCAAATGCTCTTGCTTCTTCTAACATCACATCTTCAGATGGCTCTGTTCCAAAATTAATTTCTAACAAGTCATTATTTTCTCGTTTCTTTTGAATGATACTACCAATACTATTGACTGCATCTAAACATAATGTACTATCGCTTAGATACACTTCTGATGGTAAAAAGCTATCCGCGTTTTTTCCAACAGTCATCGTCACATCAAACGTATCATAACGGAAAATCATTGTTCCTAACCCATCAACACCTGTAGGTAATTTTTGGTTAAAATAGTAGACAGAGTTTGGCTTACCAAACCAAGCTACTGCTGTATAAACTAAGTATACGCCTAAATCCATTAAGGCTCCACCCGAGTATTTAGCAGAAAAAATATTGGGTTCTTCTCCTCGTAAAAGAGCATCATAACGTGATGAATACTTCATAAACGTTAAATTAGCCCCCAGTATATCTTCTCTATTTTTCAAAAATGAAGCAACTCGTTGAAAATTATCTTCATGTATGTGTCTTGCCGCTTCAAAAAAGAACACTTCTTTTTCTTCAGCCAAATCAATTAATTCTTCTAATTCTTCTAGCGTCGAGACTGCTGGCTTTTCAACAATGACATGTTTACCATGTGTCATCAATAATCTTGCTTGCTCGTAATGTAAACTATTAGGAGACGCTATATAAACTACATCAATGTCTTCTGACTCACTTAACTCTGATAACTCAGTCATAATATGAATGATCTCTGAATGATCGTATTTACTAGCAAATTTTTCTGCCTTTCCCTTAGTTCGTGAGTATACTGCACGAAGTTCATACTCTTCACTTTTTATGGCTGCATTAACAAATGCATGAGTAATCCAATTCGTTCCAATAACACCTAGTTTCAACATGACATATTCCCCTTTATTTTCTTTTATCGCGCAAATCATTTTAAACCCTGATACTTCGTAGTCAAAAGTATATCATTTTTCCTTCATTTATGTCTGACTAAATTAAAAATAAACAACCACCTGTACTATAATCATACTGACTAATAGCCATTACGTCTACTAGTAACGATTGATTATCTGACAAAGTGGTTTAATTTTTATTCGTCTAACTCTTCTGCAAATTGACTGTTATATAATTTTTCATAAAACCCCTTTTTCGCTAGTAAGCTCTCATGTGTTCCCTGCTCAATAATCTGTCCTTGATCCATCACTAAAATTAAATCAGCTTCACGTATCGTGGATAATCTGTGAGCAATCACAAAACTTGTGCGCCCTTCCATTACTTTTTCCATTGCTGTTTGAATGAGTCCTTCTAATCTTGTATCAACCGAACTAGTCGCTTCATCCAATATTAAAATTTTAGGATTAGAAATCACCGCTCGAGCGATAGTAAGTAGTTGTTTCTGACCTAGCGAAATATTGTCACCTTCTTCGTTAATGACCATTTCATAGCCACCAGGCATGGTTCGAATGAAATGGTCTACGTTAGCTGTCCTAGCTGCATCAACTACTTCAAAATCAGTCGCATCTAATTTACCAAACCGAATGTTTTCAGCAATCGTATCGTTATAAAGCCACGCATCTTGTAATACCATTCCAAAGAGTGACCGAACATCACTACGATTCATTTTTTTCGTATCAATGCCATCAATTTTAATCGCTCCATCTGTCACATCGTAAAAACGCATCAACAAATTAATTAAAGTTGTTTTCCCTGCACCTGTTGGCCCAACAATTGCCACTGTTTGTCCACTTTTAACAGATACACTAAAATTTTGAATCAGTGGTCTATCTGCTTGATAACTAAATGACACATTATCAAACTCAACATCTCCACGAATCACATCAGGTAATGGAATATCTACTTCATTGTCGATTGATTCTGGTTCATCTAATATCGTAAACACGCGTTTTGTGGCAGCAGAAGCACTTTGTAGCATGGAAGACAATTGGGTTATTTGTCCCATTGGCTGACTGATTTGCCACACATATTGAATGAACGCTTGTAAGTTACCCAAAAGCAAGGTGCCAGAAATCACATAAAATGACCCTAATACAGCAACTCCTATATAAGCACTGTAAGCTGTCAAATTAACTAATGGCATCATCAACCCAGAGATTGCTGCTGCTTTAAATCCATTGTTTGTTAAACGTTGATTGACATCTTTAAAATCTATAATGGTTTCTTCTTCTCGGCCATATAACTTCAATACATTAAACCCTGTTAAATTTTCCTGAACAAACCCATTCAACTCACCCAGTGAATCTTGCTGACGTTTAAAGTAGGGTTGAGACCACTGAACAACTAATTTAGAAATAATCATAGATAATGGAATAATCAACATAACCAACAATGCTAACTTTACATTGATAGTTAACATTGCCACCACAGCCATAGTAATTCCAAGAAGGGCATTAACAATAGCGATTAATCCTTGTTGCAACGCGTTACTTACCGCATCAACATCATTAGTCACACGAGATAAAACATCTCCAAATTGATGTGTATCGAAATAAGAAACTGGTAATCGATTAATCTTTTGTGAAATATCTGTTCGTAAATCTCTCATTGCGTGCTGAACAACTTTTGTCATAAACCATTGAGCAAAAAAACTTGCTAAACTATAAATTAGTCCTATTAAAAATAAGACAACGAGTACATTTAAAATATATTTGAAATCAAGCGACTCACCATTTTTTATATTTTCAGCTATTTTAGTTGTTGGTAAACCCGTTACAAAAGGCAATAAAGCATTCATAATTACTGCAATAACTGCTAAAAATAGTGCTCCAATAAAACCAAACTTATAAGGAGAAATATATTGATACAGTCTTTTTAATTGTTTCAATGAGTGTGTCATTTTAATTCCTCCTCTGTCAATTGTGATGAGGCAATATCGTAATAAATTTGACAAGTTTTCAACAACTCTTTATGTGTTCCCATGCCAACAACGTCACCTTCATTTAGCACAATAATCTTATCTGCGTGCATGATTGTACTAACTCGTTGTGCAACAATAAGTACAGTTGACTCGGTTGTTTCTTTTTTCAAGCGTTGACGAAGCATGGCATCTGTTCGATAATCCAGTGCTGAAAAACTATCATCAAACACATAAATAGCAGGCTTTCTAATGATTGCTCGTGCAATAGCTAGACGTTGTTTTTGTCCCCCTGAGAAGTTAGAACCACCTTCTGTTATAGGTTCTAACAACCCTTGTGGTTTTTGAGAAACAAATTCCGTTGCTTGTGCGATGTCTAGTGCCTCTTTCATTTCTTCTTCTGTTGCCTCTTGCTTACCAAATCGTAAATTATCAGCAATTGTCCCAGAAAAAAGCACTGCTTTTTGAGGGATATAACCAATTTTTTCTCGTAAACTTTTTAATTTATAATCCCTCACGTCTACCCCATCAATTTTTATAGAACCTCGACTCACATCATAGAATCTAGGAATTAATTGGATTAAAGTGGATTTACCGCTACCTGTACTTCCAATAAATGCTATTGTTTCTCCTGGATTAGCTGTAAAACTAACGTCTCGTATGACTGGACTTTCACTATGTCCTGGATAAGCAAAAGATACCTTATCAAATTCGATGACACCTTGTGTTTTTGTTTCTGTGATGCCAGATTGATTATCTTGAATAGCAGGTTCAACATCTAAGACTTCTTGTACACGAGCAGCTGAAATGGCTGCACGTGGGTACATCATGAAAACAGAAGCAAACAACATAAATGAGAATAAGGCATGGAATATATATTCTATAAATGCGATTAAATTTCCCACTTCTAAACTACCATCATTAATTTGGATACTCCCAAACCAGATAACCAACACCATAATAATATTAAATAGAAAGAAAAATGCTGGTTGAGCTGAAGCCATTAATTTAAATAACTTCATTGAACTTGTTGCGTAAGCATTGTTGACATTATCAAATCGTTTCTCTTCAAATGTTTCATTAACAAACGCACGAATCACTCTTAATCCAGATAAGTTCTCACGCAATATCAGGTTTATGTTATCAAGATTTTTTTGTTGACGACTTGACAGTGGTTCTGAAAACTTAGCAATCACTAACATACCTAATATTAAAAATGGTAACCCGATAAACACAAATATAGTTAACGAAGGACTCGTCCTAACAATCATATACAAGCTTGCAATAAACATAATGGGGGTAATAAATCCCATTCTTAAAATCATACCCATAAAATTCATCACTTGAAACGCGTCGTTAGTTGTTCTAGTAATCAGTGACGACATACCAAAATCTTCATATTCTTTATGAGAAAATCGTTGAATATTTTCCATCATATCCTCACGAATATGTTTAATGATTCCCGTATTAAGTTTTGCACCTACCACGGCTAAACTAATATTTAGAATAATACCAACTGCTGTTACTAATACCATTTGCCAACCAACTTGTTTCACTACTGACATATCATTATTTGCGACACCCTGATCTAACATCTTAGCTAGTAAAGTTGGCAACCCTAGTTCTATTAAAATAAAGCCAAATACGCACAAAAAATTTAGTAATAATAACTTTTTTTGTTTCATAGCGTAATTCCACATTGTTTTCATTTGTACACCCTCTTTTTCATTTAATAGGTATTTAATGCATTTCATTTATCATAACTGATTTTCGGCTAAAATGTCAGTGATTTATTGCGAATTATCTTATTTTTTCGATGTAATCGTTATCCTTTTTTTGTCATGATGAATGTTTCTATACAATTATTTGCAATTATGATAAAATAAACCTAATTGTTGGAGTAATATGCTCCAAAATACGACGGTGAAAAAGATAGTGAACATCCGTGGAATGAGACAAGATTCCATGTTATTTTAAATCAAGTATTTAGGATAACTATTACTTCAAAAAGGTGTCTACTTGCACCTAATTTTGTCGTGTTTTTACAAATTAATTAGAGATAAAAATTTCATTTATATAAAGGAGAATGTCAAATGATTTATAAAGTATATTACCAAGAGGACAAAAAATTTAGCCCACAAAGAGAAAAAACACAATCTCTTTACATTGAATCTGATTCACCCGTTACAGCTCGTCGCTTAATAACTGAGCATACTAACTACAATATTGAGTTTATCCAACCCCTAGAAGGAAACCATTTAGATTATGAAAAAGAACATACTAACTTTGAATTAGTGGAGTTTAATTAATCATGAAACCCCAAATAAAAAACAATGAGACAGGTGTATTTGGAATAGGTGGACTAGGGGAAATCGGTAAAAATACTTATGGTGTCCAATTTCAAGATGAAATCATCATTGTTGATGCTGGAATTAAATTTCCAGAAGACGATTTACTGGGTATCGATTACGTCATACCAAATTACCAATACATTGTTAAAAATATCAAAAAAGTCAAAGCGTTAGTCATTACTCACGGGCATGAAGATCATATTGGTGGGATACCATTTCTATTGCGACAAGCAAACATCCCAATCTATGCTGGCCCTCTAGCTCTTGCATTAATTCGTAATAAACTAGAAGAACACGGCTTACTTCGTGATGCCGTTTTACATGAAGTAAATGAAGACACTGTGATCAAGTTTAGAAAAACTCAAATCAGCTTCTTTAGAACCACTCATAGTATTCCTGAAGCCAATGGGGTGGTTGTTAAAACGCCATCAGGAAATATCGTGTACTCTGGTGACTTTAAGTTTGACTTTACACCAGTTGGAGAACCGGCCAATTTACATAAAATGGCTCGTCTAGGTGAAGAAGGCGTATTATGTTTACTTTCAGATAGTACCAATGCTGAAGTACCTGAGTTTACCAAATCTGAAAAAGTGATTGGCGAATCCATTACAAAAATTGTGGAAAAAGTTGAAGGTCGTGTCATTTTTGCGACGTTTGCTTCAAATATTTTCCGTTTACAACAAACAGCTCAAGCAGCTGTTAAAACTGGACGAAAAATTGCTGTTTTTGGTCGTAGTATGGAAAATGCGATTGTAAACGGACGCGAGTTAGGACATATTACCGTCCCTGATGATACCTTTATCGATGCTCGTGATATTAATAAATACCCAGCTAACGAGATTATGATTTTATGTACTGGATCTCAAGGTGAACCAATGGCTGCCTTAAGCCGTATTGCTAATGGAACACATCGTCAAATTTCGATTCAACCTGATGATACAGTTATTTTCTCAAGCTCACCTATTCCAGGAAACACAACTAGTGTGAATCGTTTAATCAATTTATTATCCGAAGCTGGAGCTAATGTCATTCATGGTAAAGTAAATAATATTCATACATCTGGACATGGTGGACAGCAAGAACAAATGCTATTTTTACGTTTATTAAAACCAAAATACTTCGTTCCAGTTCATGGAGAATATCGTATGCTAAATATCCACTCTAAATCAGCTCAAGCAACAGGTGTCCCTAAAGAAAACTGTTTTATTTTAGAAAACGGAGATGTCTTAGCCCTAACAAGTGACAGTGCAAGACGTGCTGGACACTTTAATGCTGAAGATGTGTATGTTGATGGTAATGGGATTGGAGATATTGGCAGTATCGTTTTAAAAGATCGCCGAATTCTTTCCGAAGATGGTTTGGTATTAGCCGTTGCCACAGTTGACTATCAATCAAAAATGATTGTTGCTGGTCCAGATATTTTATCTCGTGGCTTTATTTATATGAGAGAGTCTGGTGAATTAATCCAAGAGACACAACGATTATTATTTAACGCTATCAGAAAAGCATTAAAACATCCCGAATGTGATGAAATCATGTTAAATGAAGTCATTGTGAATACCGTTCAACCATTTCTAATTGAAAAAACCGAACGTCATCCAATGATTCTGCCAATGATACTTGAAACATCCAGTAAATAATAATCTAAAAACCTGTAAATGTCTAAAAATAATTAAGCATTTACAGGTTTTTTCATATTTTTTTTATCCATTCCATATCAATATGCGGAATATTATCTTCTAGATAAACATCAGATATTGCTTCAAAACCAAATGATTCATAAAATGATTTTAAATACTCTTGTGCTTGTGCTTTTATTAATTGATTAGTTGGTACACAAGACAGACCGTATGAAACTAACTTCCTTCCATAATGAAGATGTCTATCACTTTTTCGAACAGTTACTCGGCCAATATGCCAAGATTGGTTTTCTTGAAACAACCTCATATAAGCAACTAATTCACCTGCTTCATTTTTTCCCAAAACATGTATAGCTGATAGATCTATCTCATCTACCTCTTGGTAAGGACACTTTTGTTCCACAACAAACACAGCAATTCGTAGTTGATACATGGAAAACAATTCTTGTCGGGTTAAATGATCAAATCTTTTTTGTTCAAATGTAATCATCTTCTCTTGTTCCTTTCACGTACTTTTTTCGTCCAGAACCCTCCAGAAATGTACTTAGGTTCATATGAGATGATAAATGCTTTATCATTAAAATCTTTAATATCTTTATATAAAGAACGCTCCGATTTTCTAGCAGATAAAATTTCTAGTACTAATCGTTCTCCTTCTCGTCCATGAGCAATGGTTTGTGTCACACCATATCCCTCATCTCTTAACAATTCTGGAAGTGCCTTATTTTCTTCATTTAATGGCAAAATAGCCGTCACCATAATATAACCTAATGCTAAATAATCTTCAATTTTTATCCCTAAAACAATTCCACAAGCATAACCTAATGCATATACAAACAGATTAACTGGGTTATTAATTTGATTTAATACTAAAGATAAACCAACAACATAGATGGAAATTTCCACCATACTAAGTAACGGGGCAATAACACGTGACCCTTTCATTGTTAACATGAAACGGATAGTATTTAGTGTAACATAACAAAAATTAATTAAAAAAATTATTAGTAATGTTTTCAATTCCATTTATTAAACTCCTCCTTTTATATAGCTCTGCTTCCTCATATTATCCGATAACTTTATACCATGCAACAAATTAATCAAAAAAAGTGTAAGTGGATTAACCCACTTACACTTAAAATTTTAATTAGATTTAATTACGCTTTTACAACGTTTGCTGCTTGAGGTCCACGATCTGTTTCTTCGATTTCGAATGTTACAGCTTGACCTTCTTCTAAAGTTTTGAATCCGTCGCCTTCGATAGCTGAGAAATGTACGAATACGTCATTTCCTTCTTCTTGTTGAATAAATCCAAATCCTTTTTCTGCGTTAAACCATTTTACTGTTCCTTGAGCCATGTTACTTCCTCCTCGTGCCGTAGCACATGTTAATTTTTGTAATACTTGCTTTCGGTCGATAGAGGGTGTTTCATACAACATCTATTGAAATCCAAAACCATATTACATATTCATGATAACTCATGTCTCTTTTAATTGCAAGTAAAGACCCGTTTTCACAATGATAATCTCTTAGTTTCTCTAAAACTTACGTAACCGGATTCTCCTACAATTATATGATCTAAAATCTCCATCCCCATCATTTTACCACAAGAAACCAAACGTTCTGTGAATATTTCATCTTGATCTGACGGTTCTGGATTTCCAGACGGATGGTTGTGAACTAGGATAAGGCGAGAGGCCGAATACCTCACGGCTAGATGAAAAATTTCACGTGGATGAGCAATTGATTGATTTAACGTGCCAATAAAAATCGTTTCTTTTTTTATGATTTCATTTTTAGCATTTAAATAAAATACCATAAAATGTTCTTGTGTTAAATCCTTCATTTCTTCAATTAATCGCTCGCCAATTTGTTGACTAGAATAAATTTTTCCATATTTTTCTTGTGTTGATAAAGCTAATCGTTTTCCTAATTCCACAATAGCTTTTATTTGTATCGCTTTTACTGTTCCTATTCCATTTAAATTCATCAATTCCTCTATTTTAACGGTTTTTAATCCGTATAACCCATCCACTTCTTTTAATATATTTTCTGCTAACTGCATGACTGGTATTGACTTATTTCCTGATTGTAACACAATAGCTAATAACTCTTCATTGGATAAAACCTCTGAACCATATTGTAGTAATCGCTCGCGAGGTAACAATTGATCTTTATACTCTTGCTCTCGACATTTAATTTTCAATAAAAAAACACTCCCTTCTTCACCCAAAACATACGTGAAAAAAGGAGTTTTTGATTTAAACTGATTTTATGTAGTCTAACACATCATACAAACTATCTTTAATAGTCAGTGTTTTTTCTTTCGCTTCGTCATTTGGTAAAATCAAATCCGGTACCATGATGACTGGTACATTGGCAGTGAAAGACGCTCGAATGCCATTCAATGAATCTTCTAGCATTATCGTTTCTTCTTTTGGTGTACCTAATATTTCGACAGCTTTTTCAACAATTTCTGGATGTGGTTTAGCATGTGTCACATCATTGCCACTGACAATCCCACTAAACTTATCCATAAATCCAGCTTTGTCTAATAACATATCAATCGCTTCACGGTTATTACTTGAAGCAACGACACACTTTACGCCGTGATTGTTTAAATACGTTAACAATTCTTCCACACCTGGTTTAATCGGTGCTCCCACTGTCGAAAATTCTTCCCATGTACTAGCTCGACTTTCTTTAAAAAATTGGTCAATCTCATCTTGTCTCAACATTGGAAAATCGTTGACATATTTTTGGTAAACTGCCTTCTCACCTAAACCAACTTCAGATTTATAATATTCCTCATCGTAGCCAGGCATCTTGAATTTTTGTGCAATTTCAATATTATTTTTCGAATAGACTGCTTCTGTATCAAAGATTAGGCCGTCCATATCAAAAATAACGCCGCTTATTTTTTTCACACGTCACTCTCCTAATAAAATTTGTCTTACTTGGGAAATAAAATACAATGATCCGGTAATTAAAATCAAATCGTCCCCTGACACTTCTTTCAATGTATCTGATAGTGCTTCTTGCCAGTGATCATATGCTGTTAATCCCATCTCTTCATATAATTCTTTCGTACAAGCTTTTGGGTAATCAAAAGTGGTCACTTTCAAGTCTAGATTATTTACTGACTGCAATAACCCAATCATCCCTTGAATGTCTTTAGTGGTCAACGCCCCAAAAATCGTATGAATTTTTTTATCTGAAAATTCTCGTCTTAGATTGTCTACTAATACTTCCATCGCGTGATCGTTATGCGCCCCATCTAATACAATAAATGGTTCATCAGAAATTTTTTCCATACGACCAGGCCAAAATGCTTGTTGTAATCCTTTTTGATAATCACGATTAGACACTGGTAAATGAAGCATATCAGCCACCTCATTAAATGCTTCAATGGCGACACTTGCATTATCTACTTGGTGTTTTCCAACCATATTTATGGATAATTGTTTTAAATCAACTTTATCTGATTTAAAATGGAATGTTTCTCCCCAATTATCAGTCGGTTGTAAGTATTGACTATCAAAGTCAACCCCATAACGTTTGATTGGAGCATGTAATGAATTTGCTTCTTTACTAATCACATCAAATGCTTCATCTGAAACATTCCCGACAATAACTGGCCTTCCTTCTTTAATAATCCCAGCTTTTTGACTAGCAACTTGTTCAATCGTATCTCCTAAAATATCGACATGGTCTAAACCAATTGTCGTAATTACTGACACAAGTGGAGTCATCACGTTCGTACAGTCAAAACGTCCGCCCAAACCAACTTCAACTAGAACAATGTCAACTTTTTTATCAACAAAATAATCAAACATCATAGCTGTTAATACTTCAAATTCAACAGTATGAGCTAACTCAGGTACCTCATCCATCTTATCCACGATAGGTATCACTTTTTCACATAATTCAACCAACTCTTCATTAGGAATTGGTTGACCGTTAATCGCAATGCGTTCGTTAAATGATTCGATATACGGTGAGGTAAAGGTTCCAACTGTTAAGCCTTGTTGCTCCAACAGGCAACGTAAAAACGTTGTCGTTGAGCCTTTCCCATTTGTTCCACCGATATGAACAATTTTTAACTTATCTTGCGGATTGTCTAATTGTTCTAATAAATAATTGATTCGTGTTAACCCCGGACGAATACCAAACTTTGTGCGTTCATGTATCCATGAAATGATTTCTCCATACTCCATCTTGTACAGCCACCTTTATTTATTTTTTCAAAGAAGCCAGTCTTTCTTTTACAGAGGCTTGTTTTTCTAAGTAATCTTTTTGTTTCTCACGTTCTGCTGCAACAACAGCCTCTGGTGCATTTGAAACAAAACGGTCATTGCTTAATTTCTTCTCAACAAGTGCTACTTCTGACGTCCACTTATCCAACTCTTTTTCCAAACGAGCAATTTCTTCGTCAATATTGATTAAATCTTCTAATGGTAAATAGATTTCAGCTCCAGTAATCACTGCACTCATGGCTAAATCTGGTACATCAAATTCTTCTTTAATTTCTAACACTTCTGGATGACAGAAACGTTCGATATAATTAGTATTTGCTTCAAAGAAGTCTTTAACTGAATCTTTTGATGTTTTGATTAACAATGTAATTGGCTTAGACATTGGTGCACTCACTTCTGAGCGAATATTACGAACTGAGCGGATTAATTCTTTTAATACTTCCATACCTTCTGCCGCTTGTTCATCTGTCCAAACTTCATTGACAGTTGGATAAGCTGCCACTACAATTGATTCACCTTGATGTGGAATTTTTTCCCAAATTTCTTCTGTCACAAATGGCATGATTGGGTGTAGTAAACGTAAAATGTTATCTAATACATGTACTAAAATGCTACGAGTCATTTGTTTTTGTTCTTCATTTTCTCCGTAAAGGACTTCCTTACTCATCTCAATATACCAATCACAGAAATCATCCCAAATAAAGTTGTATAAATGACGACCGGCTTCCCCAAACTCAAAACGGTCAAAGAAGTTCGTTACTTTTTCAATCGTTTCATTTAGTCGAGTTAAAATCCATTTATCTGCAACAGTTTTATCACCATCAAGAGAAATATCATCATATGTCATGCCTTCAACGTTCATTAATACAAAACGAGAGGCATTCCAAATTTTATTAATGAAGTTCCAAGCAGCATCCATTTTTTCATAACTAAAACGCATGTCTTGACCTGGTGTAGAGCCATTTGATAAGAACCAACGCAACGCGTCTGCTCCGTATTGATCAATGACATCCATTGGGTCGATACCATTACCAAGAGATTTACTCATTTTACGTCCATCTTCCGCACGAATTAATCCGTGAATCAACACATTTTCAAATGGTCGTTCTTCAGTAAATTCTAAACTTTGGAAAATCATACGACTTACCCAGAAGAAAATAATGTCATAACCAGTCACTAATGTATTCGTTGGGAAATAACGTTTGAAGTCATGTGACTCCGTATCAGGCCAACCCATTGTTGAAAATGGCCAAAGAGCTGAACTAAACCAAGTATCTAATACATCTTCATCTTGATGCCAGTTTTCAACGTCTTTAGGTGCTTCTTCTCCAACATAAACTTCGCCTGTTTCATTATGATACCAAGCTGGAATACGATGTCCCCACCAAAGTTGACGAGAAATTACCCAGTCATGTACATTTTCCATCCATGTTAAGAATGTCTGATTAAAACGTGGTGGATAAAAATCAACGGCGTCATCTGTTGCTTGGTTTTCAACAGCTTTTTTCGCAAGTGGCGCCATTTTAACAAACCATTGCGTTGATAATCTTGGCTCAACCACGACTCCAGTTCGCTCAGAGTGACCAACACTATGAGTCATTTTTTCAACGCCTTTAAGTAGTCCTAACTCATCTAAATCCTTAATGACTGCTTTACGTGTAGTAAAACGATCCATACCGGCATATTTACCAGCTAAATCATTCATTGTCGCGTCATCATTCATCACGTTAATACGAGGTAAATCATGACGATTACCCACCTCAAAGTCGTTAGGGTCATGGGCTGGTGTAATTTTTACGACACCTGTTCCAAATTCCATATCAACATAATCATCAGCGACAATCGGAATTTCTTTATCCACTAATGGTAAAATCACTGTTTTACCAATTAAATGTTGATAACGTTCATCCTTAGGGTGAACGGCAACAGCTGTGTCCCCAAGCATGGTTTCTGGACGTGTTGTCGCAATTTCTAATTTTCCACTGCCATCAGCTAATGGATAATACATATGATAAAACGCGCCTTCGATGTCTTTATGAATGACTTCGATATCAGATAAAGCGGTTTTTGCTTGTGGGTCCCAATTAATAATGTACTCACCACGATAAATAAGGCCTTTATTATAAAGTGTCACAAACACTTTTTTCACCGCATCAGATAGTCCATCGTCTAAAGTAAATCTCTCTCTTGAATAGTCTAAAGATAATCCTAATTTTGCCCACTGCTCACGAATATGTCCGGCATATTCTTCTTTCCATTCTTTCGTTGTTTCGATGAATTTTTCACGACCTAAATCATATCGTGACACACCTTCACCACGTAATTTTTCTTCAACTTTCGCTTGAGTTGCAATCCCAGCATGGTCCATACCAGGTAACCATAATGTATCAAAGCCTTGCATTCTCTTTTGACGAATAATCATATCTTGCAGTGTCGTATCCCATGCATGACCTAAGTGAAGTTTTCCTGTCACGTTTGGTGGTGGTATGACAATAGAATACGCTGGTGCACTTTCATCCCCACTTGGTTTAAATAAATCTTTTTCTAGCCACTTTTTATAACGCCCTTTTTCAACAGCTTTTGGGTCAAACTTTGGCGCTAAGTTTTGTTGTTCATCTGTCATATACATTTCTCCTTATTTTTTATTTTTCAAAACAAAAAGCCCTAAAGTTATTTCTAACTTTAGGACGATTATCTCGCGGTACCACCTATCTTATAAGCATACGAATACGCTTATCTCTCTAGGTCATATAACGTTGACAATACGGTTCCCACTCCTAGGCTACCTTCATACTTTTAAATGGAAAACCTTTCAGCCAATGGATTTTCTTTCTGCAACATATCCAAGTATTACTCTTCCTATTCTTTATGGTTGTTTATGCCATTCATTTTACCTTGATAGCATCATTTCGTCAAACTTAGATTAACGCTTTTGCAGCTTCTAATGCTTTAACATAATTTGGTTCACTTGATACTTCTGGTACGATTTCTTCATATGTAATGACGCCATCTTTGTCTAACACAAAAATTGAGCGTGCTAAACGATTAATTGATGGAATTAAAATACCATATTCTTTTCCAACCACACCTTCTTCATCTCTTAACATGGTCATGTCAACTGATTCAGCTGCACACCAATTAGCTAATTGTTCTTTTGTGTTATTTGAAATCGTTAAAAAATATACGTCTTTAATTGTTGCTGCTTCTTTATTAAAGTGTTTTGTCTGTAGTGCACAAACACTAGTATCAATATCAGGTACCACACTAATAATAACTGGTTTTCCTTTTAATTCCTCTAATGAGATTACATTATCTGACAAATCTTTTAAACTAAATGTTGGAGCTTTTTCTCCCGCTTTTGGTGGTGTTCCTACTAATTCAACTGGGTTACCTTTTAATAATACTTCCATGTTGACACATCCTTTATTTAACTTTCCTTCATTATAGTGAAATAAAGTTAAATACACAAAATAGATGCTTGGAAAAACTAGATTAAATCAAGGTTTGCATGATTGTAATTTTCATCATAATAGATCAACGTTTGTAACTCCGTCGTTAAATCAATGTATTGCACTTGAACATGTGAGGGAACTTTTAACCGCTTAGGAGCAAAATTTAAAATAGCCGTCACTCCAGCTTCAACAACCTCATCAATTACTTGTTGTGCTTTGCTACTAGGCACAGTCATAATAACTGTTGTAATACCTTCTTTTTTTACAATGTTTTTTAACTCACTCATATCTTTTACAACAATTCCATTAATTTTTTCACCAACAATTTCAGGATTTGCATCAAATGCCGCCACAATATTTAAATTTGTATCTCGTCTAAAATTATTTTTTATTAATGCTTTACCTAAATTTCCAGATCCAACTAATGCAATGCGTTTTTCAATATCTGTTTTTAATATCTCACTAAAAACTTCTATTAAGTATGGCACATCATAACCATAGCCACTTCGTCCCAACTCCCCAAAGTGAGAAAAATCTCGCCTAATAGTTGCTGATGGAATTTGAATCATTTTACTAAACTCGTTTGATTTAATACGTTTTACACCTGTTTCATCTAATGTTTTTAAATACCTAAAATAAAGTGGAATACGTTTTGTTGTTGCTTTAGGGACCATTTTCATATTTTTGTGTTCTTCCACAGTCCATCCCTCCTAAAGAATTGTGATTATTTTCACATTTAGTGTATCATTTTTCACAATCTTTTTCAATGACTATCCAGCAATATTATTCCAAACCTTGTTCAGTATTTTCGATATTTTTCATTAATATACTATCTATTGAACGTTTAATAGCTTCTAATCGATTATTTTCAATAACGTCATCTACAATAATTACATTCTCTAAGTCGTGATAAAAGAGGTGGTTCGTTATCACCATATCTACTTTATTCAAAGAATCTCTTGTTTCTTTACTATTAAATAATGTCTTTTCATATTCTAATCCTACAATTTTAATTTTAGCTTGAAATGTTCAATTTTAAAATATAGCTTAAAATCTTGGCATGATTTTTCTCTAAAGTTGTCGAGACCACGATTGAAACAGCTTTAATTTTAGTAAGACTCTCAAATACCTTATAATTACAATACCTAAAGGCTCGACTAATCAATAAAGGGGCATAAAAACGAATCCAAGGAGTATTTATTTCTAATTCTTTTAAACTCTGGGATACAATATCATAAAAAATTGGATACTGTAATTTAATAGATTTATCATTTAATTCACTTCATAAATTAACCAAATTTAGTTGATAAAGATAGACATCATTTATAAAAGAAACGTAGGCTAATTCTTTTTTATTTCCTCCTGATGAGCATTGTGACGATCTAAAGCAACGACTGTTGCTGTTGTACTTAATCTTAAAATAGCAACTAAAATAGCTGCTATACTCAATCGTTTTTTAACGACTATTTTCCCAGTTTTTATGACGTTAGTTGAACAGATGGACTGACTAGATGATTGTCTATGTTTTCTTTTTTTACGTTTCTTTTTTAATTTTATATTATTTAAATTTTCTGGTTGTATTTTATTAGTCATCCTTATATGCCCCTTTTTTGAATTTATTGTTACTTACAAAATGAGTATATGATGCTTTTAATTTGTTTAATGTTCAAAAATAACTAAAAAGGTAACCAAAAATTGACTAAAAATAAAAGTCCAGCTCATTTATCACCAATGAATCTTATTGTACACAAGTTTCTAATTTATCCCATATTAGTATCGTCATCTTTTATTTTATTGAAACAAAATTTTGACCTATTTATAATCATGTTGTCTATACTTATGAATTTTTCACAAACTATCTCATTAAGATCAAAATAAAAAGAGTTAGTAACGTTTAGCTCCTAACTCTTTTTATTTTATACTATTTGACAAAATTAACTCATTTCCTGTTCAATTTTTTCTAACCATTTTGTTGTTCCCTTATTTATCAACTCATAAGTTAAATCAAAATCTCCGGTGTAATAAGGATCTGGTATCATTTTTTTATCCAATCCAACTTCTTCTGATAATAATAAATGAATTTTATATAATGATTCAATATCAGGTGATAATCCTTCTAAATCTCGAATATTATTTTCATCCATTCCTATAATGTAATCAAACTGATGAAAATCATCAGAAGAAATTTTTTGAGCATGTAATCCCTCACATGATAAACCGACTTCTTTCAATTTCTCTTGTGTGCCTTTATGTGGAGCGTCTCCATCATTCCAGCTCCCAGTTGCTCTGGAAGAAACCTCAATAACATCAGACAACCCTTTATTTTTTACCTTATCTTTAAATATTACCTCTGCCATAGGTGAACGACAAATATTACCTAAACAAACAAATAATACTTTTTTCATCCTTTGTCCCCCTTATTCAAAAATAAAAAGCCTTAGGTCTACTAGGCTCTATATCTTTCTTATCCTATTAATTCTTCTTCATTTTCATGAAATAATACTTCTACTGAATGTGTTAAAATATCTGTATAACTATACGACACACGTTCAAAAGCATTTTCATCTTGATCTAGTTGTACAATAAAAACTGATGGATATAACTCAGCTAATACTCCATGACGCTCAGTCTGCTTTTTACGACCCGTTTGAGCGACTAACTTTATTCTACTACCGACTTTATGTTCTAATTCTTCTTTTATGGTGGAGATACTTAAAGACATTTTATTCACCTCTTACGTCAAGTATATCATAGACGAACAAAAAAGACAAATTTTACCATAATCGTTTTTATTTATCAATAGTATTTTCATTTTTTCAAAGAATAATTAAACATTTTTAATAAGAGAGATAAGCACTTTTATATTTTTATGAGTTAATATAGTGATGAACAAACTTTTTCTTAATTCGAGTTAAGGCCCTTTTTTCTTTTAACATCTTACATTCCTGTTCTAATGTATATTTTACGAACACTTGACGTTCATAATCAGATAATGATTCTGCAAAAAGAAACACATTTTCTTTATAAAATATATATTTGATGGTTTCTAGTGGGCGATTTTCAATCACATGAGATACCATGTCAATATCCCCTCCACAAGTGATGCACTCTTTATCTACTCTTCTTTTATGAGCTTCTTGTCTCCTTATCAATGAAAATATATGATTTTTAAAATTCATTCGAAAGTAACTACCAAACGTTGCTCCTCGTTTAACATCATATGTTTGTAAGGACTTGAAACATACGATTCTTCCTTCTTGCAACCAATCATCTGTCTCATAATGGTATAAATGATATACTTTCTTCGAACGATAAACAATAGGTTTGTATGTTTCAAAAATATAGTCAAACGAATAGGAACATCCCTTTACGGCACGTTCCTTTAATAAGTCAAAAATATCTTCTCTCATAATCATAAATCTCCTTATTCTTTTGAAAGCGTTATCTCTCCTCCTTGTTATTATAACACCCCTTTTTTTATAATAATTTGTTATTTTTATTAAAAAAATATGAATTTTTTGTTATCATTTAGATATTTTTAGAGCTATTCATCCATATTATTCCTCTATTTTTTTTATTTCATAACTTAATGTATTATTAACTGAATCATGCTTAATAGTTATTTTTTCATTTGTCTCACTAAATGGACCAATTGTAAATATTTCATACTGATCATCTAAAATCTCAGCATCTTTAAAGTAATTTGAAAAAACGTCACGAAATCGTTGCATTTTAGATAATTTCGCCATTGCTTTTTCATGTGCCATGGACAATTTATATCCACTATCCAGATATTCTTTAATCAGTTCTACTTTAATAATCTCACTTAGCTTATATGACCTTGGGCTATTAGGATCCGGCTGAATGGATTGGATGTATCCTTTTTTTTCCCAATATCTTAACTGTCTAGTCGTTGTCTCAGTTTTTTTTGTTAATTCACTGATTCCCATACGAATATCTTCTTGTTCTATCCAGTCTTTAAATTTAGATACCATAATAATTACCCTACTTTCCATAAAAAGGTTAACTACATCAATATACACGCACTTAACAGATGTGTCAACATTGTTGACAATGGCGTCAGAGACGTGTATATTGTTTTACTGTTATAAAAATAATTTTTAGGAGGATTATTATATGGAAAACTTACAACCCGTTGATATTCATGGGAACACATATAAACGCAGCTTACTCGTTTCGGTACTTTTAATTGGAACTTTCTGTACTGTTTTAAATCAAACTTTACTAACAACAGCCTTTCCAACTTTAATGAAAGAATTCGATGTATCTGCTGCTACCATTCAATGGCTCACAACTGGATTTTTATTAGTTAATGGGATTATGATTCCTATATCAGCTTGGTTAATGAATAAATTTAATTCAAAAAATTTATATATTGGGGCTATGAGTATTTTCTTAGTCGGGACCATTCTTTGTGCGATTGCACCAACTTTTTCCATGATATTGACTGGTAGACTCGTTCAGGCTGCTGGTGTTGGCGTATCTATGCCTTTAATGCAAAACATTATGCTAAATATTTTCCCACCTGAAAAACGTGGAGCGGCCATGGGTGGCGCTGGTATTGTTATTGGGCTAGCTCCTGCTTTAGGGCCAACTCTTTCAGGCTATATCATTGATCATTATGTCTGGCGTGATTTATTTTATATGGTTATTCCTATTGTTTTATTAGTTATTATTTTGTCGTTTTTTGCAATGAAAAGCGTATTGGAGTTATCAAATCCTGCTATTGATGTGTTATCTATTTGTTTATCTACTTTAGGGTTTGGTTCACTACTTTATGGATTTTCTAGTGTTGGAAATGATGGATGGGGTAGTACTAAAGTATTAAGCTTTTTAGCAGTCGGCGTCATTACTTTAATTATTTTCACTTGGAGACAATTAACTATCGAGACTCCTTTCTTAGAGCTAAGAGTATTTAAATCAAAAACTTATACGATTGCTACCATACTTGCAAGTTTAGCTAATATGGCAATGATTGGAGCCGAAATGGTTTTACCTTTATATATTCAAAATATTCGAGGTGAATCAGCTTTTCACTCTGGTTTAATGTTACTCCCTGGCGCATTAGTTATGGGAATTATGATGCCCGTAACTGGTCGTATTTTTGATAAACATGGAGCAAAACGTTTAGGTATCATGGGAATGTTTTTACTGACAAGTGCGACAATTCCTTTTATGTTCCTAACTGAAACAACTCCTGTAATTTATATTATGACGTTATACGCGGTACGTATGTTTGGTATTTCTATGGTAATGATGCCTCTCACTACACTAGGTATGAACTCTTTACCAAAACATCTCATTACACATGGAACAGCTGTTAATAGTACACTACGTCAAGTTGCTAGTTCTGTTGGAACGGCTATTTTAATCAGTGTTCTTACAAACAAAACTAAGAATTCTTTACCTGATAAATCACTTTTAAAATCAGCGCCTCTTGAGTACAAAGAATTAGCAACTAATGCCACTTTAACAGGTTATCATGCTGCATTTTTAGTAGCAGTTCTATTTGGAATAATAGGTTTATTGATTACTTTCTTCATTCATGAAAACATCAAAAAAACTGCTCAAAGTCAGGAGGTTATCTCATGATAGTTATCTTAGTTATTCTTAGCGCCTTATTATTTGCCTTTACATTTATTTTTGCCAAATCAACATGGCACTATACCTTGGCTGTCGTATTTGGGATCTTATTTATTGGAAGTATCACTCTAATGGGAATGAACTATTCACATCATTTTGGGATGAAAGAAGAAAAAACACTAAAAGAAATTTCTATTGTAAGTTCAACTGACAATGACCAAATGAATATATTACTTTATCAACCATTAGGAACTAGTGATGAAAAAATTTATTTATATAAAACAAACCCCTCTCAAAAAAAACTTACCCAAACTGGGACTAACCATGTAACCAATATTATTAAAACAAGCGACGATAATAAAGCCTTACTGAAAACTGAGACTACTCGTTGGGTATATAAAAGCTCTATGTATCAAATGCTTTTTGGTATGTCTGGTAATAACAGGGAATATATTTCAAAAGAAAATATTTTCTACATTCCAAAAGACTGGTTAGAGTTAAGCACAGATCAAGCAAAAAAACTTGGAGAAGAGATGGCTAGTAAAAAAGACTCATTAGAAATCGAAATGACAAACTATGTTTCTTCTAGATTAAAAGAATCTATCGCTAAAGATCCTACTTTAGCAACAAATAAAGACAAACAATCTAAGTTATCACAAGCCTATGCAGCAGAATATCAACGAAAAATAATGTCTGATATGATTAAAGACATAACCAAATAAAAAAAAGAACGATTATCTTTAAACAGATAATCGTCCTTTTTTGGTCTATTACGATTTAATTTTTCCTCTTTACTTCAAATTGAAATCTATATTATGATAATAAAAATCATATTGTTAAAGGAGATATATTATGAAAAAATTTTTTAATAATCAAGAAAACAAACAATTAACTGTTAATGCTATTATTTTTTTATTTGCTGTTATTTTACTTAGTTTAAGCATTATTTTTTATTTGATTGGCTTATTTGCTCACCCACAATTAGAAAACTTTTTTGCAGACGTATCTAGTATTCTTTTTACTGGCTCAGTCGCAACTGGTATATTATATTTGGTTAAAATAACGTTTGATTCACTTATGCGTTCTGCCAAAAAATAAAAAATGACTCGTTACCATAATAAAGGTAACGGGTCATTTTGTTTAATGATACATTAACTCATCAAATAATTCTTTTAATGTTTGAACTTGTTCTTGATTCCATGGACTATTTCGTCTTAAATTTTGGTACTTATAATCTTGTGTATCAGTTTTAATTTCTTTTTCCATTTCTTTAATTGAATTAAACAGTTCCCTTGCTGAAACACGTAACGCACCTTGAGAAAAAACCACCCACTGCTCTGCCAAATCACTTGTTGCTACACGAACAGTTGATAAAGCATTCATTTTATTAGGAACTTCCCGTTCAATATATGTGTCTGCTGTTTCTTCTTCTTTTGTAAAAATAACTGTTAAACCATACTTATCATACGTCTGTTGAATACCTGGAACAAGTTGGGCATCAAATACAACGATGATTTCGATTCCTTTATATTTAGCATAATTCGATAGAATAAATAATAACTGATCTCTCGCATCTCCTAATTTATCTAGCTTTTTTAAGCGATTTAATTCAGGCCAAGCACCAATCATATTATAACCATCGACAAAAAGGACTTGATGTTTTAATTTTCGTGTCATATGATGCCCTCCATTGTTTATCTTCTCTTTCTATATACTTCATACATTAACAAGCCAGCTGCAACACTCGCATTTAAACTTTGTACGTGACCTTCTATTGGAATAGTAATCATTTCATCGACCTCTTTTTTGAGCGCTTGCCCCATCCCTTTTCCTTCATTACCAATAATTAAAGCAATGTCGCCTGAAACATTCCAATGGGTGTAGTCTGTCCCTTCCATATCTGTTCCAAATACCCAAATATTTTCTTTTTTTAGTTCCTTAACTGTTTGCGAAAGGTTTGTCACTCGTGAAATAGGAATGTGTTCTACCGCCCCAGTAGAAGTTTTCACTACCACTGGTGTCACTCCGACTGCACGATGTTTTGGAATGATAACGCCATCAACATTTACCGCGTCAGCTGTCCGTAAAATTGAACCTAAGTTATGTGGATCCATAATACTATCTAAAATTAAGAAAAAACGATTTTCTTTTTCTTTTGTTTTTTCCAATAATTCTGATAACGATAGATATTCATATGGGGTGATTTTTAAGACAATCCCTTGATGATTTAATCCATCTACCATTTCATCCAATTTAGATTTTGGTACCCATTTGATAGAAACTATTTTTTCTTGAGCCAACTGTTTAATTTCTTCAATTTTATTTCCTTTAATGTCTTCTTGTAAAAATAGTTTATTCCCTCGATTAGCTTGCAGCGCTTCTATTGTCGCATGTTTTCCTAACACCACATCATCCATTTCTGGTGTTGGTACATCTGCTTCTTGTTGATGTTTTTTATCAAATTTTGGGCGTTGTCTGTCTGGTTTGCGTTTATTTTGTGGTTTTCTCATTATTTTTTTCTCCTATTGTTTGAATACACCATGCAATGACTTCTTCTAAACGTTTCTTTTGTTCTGTTAAGTGTAAATATCCCATCAATGCTTCAAAACCTGTAGATGATCGATACACAGCAACCGACGTATTTTTGGCACTTGTGTGGCTTTTGGCATTGCGGCCACGTCGATACATATCTTGTTCTTCATCATTTAAAAGTCCTTGTTCCATCATTTGTTCAATCAAATAATGTTGCGCTTTAGCTGATACATAGTGTGTTGCTAAACGGTGTAATTGATTCGGGCGAGTTTGCCCAC
Source organism: Vagococcus sp. CY52-2 (assembly GCF_022655055.1). Taxonomy (NCBI): domain Bacteria; kingdom Bacillati; phylum Bacillota; class Bacilli; order Lactobacillales; family Enterococcaceae; genus Vagococcus; species Vagococcus changpingensis. The sequence goes on from NZ_CP093384.1 coordinate 1,776,549, forward strand.
TTTTCACTAAATAATCACGGATGTATGTTTCATATATAGCATCCCCCACATAAGCAAGAGTTAATCCACTTAGTAAGGTATAATCTTTTTCATTTGTCATTCACTTCTACTCCATCTTGTTCCTTGAGGGGTATCTTCTAAAATAATCCCTTGTTCTTTTAATAAATCACGTATCTCATCACTTCTAGCAAAGTTTTTTTCTTTACGTGCCGTATTTCTCTCAGAAATTAACGCATCAATATCTTCATCTAATAAATCCTCGCTACTAGCTAGTTCAATACCAAAAATAAGCACTAATTTTTCTAGCGTTTCTTGATAGGCAGATATAACTTCTTTAGAAACCGTCTCTTCTTCTAAGTAACGATTTAAGTGTTTCACTAACTGATAAACTACTGTAATACCATTTGCGGCATTAAAATCATCATCCATCTCTGTAACAAATTCCATCATCAAAGTAGATAATTCTTTTAACCAATCATGATCGTTTTCTAAAGAATCAACTGACGTTTCTAATCGGAAACTCGCATTATTGTAACTACTTTTAATACGTCCTAAATTAGTCGTTGCTTCTTTAATTGTTGTTTCATTGAAAGGCATTGGTCGACGATAATGTGTCGTTGACAAAGCGAAACGTACCACTTCTGGTGACACGTCTTTCATCAAATCATGTGCGGTAATAAAGTTACCAAGTGATTTACTCATTTTCTCACCTGATTCACCGACTGTTAAATAAGCGTTATGCATCCAATAATGAGCAAATGTCTGATCAGTTTTTGCTTCACTTTGAGCAATTTCATTTTCGTGATGAGGAAATTCTAAGTCTTGACCACCTGCGTGGATGTCTATTGTATCACCTAAATGTTTTGTTGCCATCACAGAGCACTCAATGTGCCATCCTGGACGGCCTTTTCCCCATGGAGAATCCCATGAAACCTCATGCTCTTTTGCTTCTTTCCATAAAGCAAAATCTAATGGATCTTCTTTTTTAGCTGATTCATCACCAGTTCTTTGACTAGCCCCAATTTCCAATTCGTCAATGCTTTTATTACTTAACTTTCCATAAGGTTTAAATAGTCGTGTGCGGTAATACACATCTCCTTGTGACTCGTAAGCATAACCTTTATCAATTAAAACAGAAACAAAGTCAATGATATCATCAATATGGTCAACGACACGTGGGTGCAAGCAAGCTGGTTGCACGTTTAATTTACCCGTGTCTTCTTTAAAAGCCTCTATATATTTATCTGCTAATTCTTTCGTTGAAATTCCTTCTTGGTTAGCCGTCTTAATGATTTTATCATCCACATCTGTAAAGTTTGAGACATAATTAACCTTATATCCTCTAAACTCAAAATAACGTCTAACTGTATCAAAAGCGACTGTACTTCTAGCATTTCCTATATGAATGTAATTATAAACAGTCGGACCGCACAAATACATGCTCACTTCATTTGGTTTAATTGGTACAAAATTTTCTTTTTTTCGACTTAATGTATTATATATCTGTATTCCCATATACTTGCTCCTCTCATAGATAAAAAAGAACGTCTTTTAACAAATTGTTTGTTAAAAGACGTTCTCACGTGGTTCCACTTTTCTTCATTCACTTGATACAGTGAATCTTTTTGATAACATAACGTCTATCACACGAGACAAGCTACTTACTTCACTTATCCTACTCAAAGAGGCACTTCACTGATAAATTAACACTTGTTCGCACCCACCACAAGCTCTCTAAAGACAATTTATCACTTACTTTTCTTATCCTTGTATTTCTTTTAATGCTAAATTAATATGTTCTGTTGCTTGCTCTTTACCTAATAAAAGAATCGTTTCTGCTAATTCTGGACCATGCATTTGTCCACTGACTGCTACACGAATTGGCATAAATAATTTTTTACCTTTAGCTCCTGTTTCTTTTTGTACAGCTTTAATCGCTTTTTTAATAGTCGGAACATCAAATTCTTCTAATTCTTTCAATTGAGTTTTAAATGCTTCTAATACTTCTGGCACTTGTTCATCTGATAGGACTTCTTTAGCAGATTCATCAAATGACAATGTATCATTAAAGAATAAACTTGATAATTCAACGATTTCTTTTGCATAACTCATTTGTGGTTGGTAAAGACTCACTAATTCTTCAACCCAAGCTTGTTTTTCAGCGGTTGGATTTTCTTCTACTAATCCTGCTTCAATTAAATAAGGTAAGGCCATTTCTGCCATTGTTTTTCTATCAAGTTGTTTCATGTATTGGTTACTAATCCATTCAAGTTTTTTGTTATCAAAGGCTGCAGGTGATTTACCTAAACGATCTGCATCAAAGATTTTAATCAATTCTTCTTGGCTAAAGATTTCTTCTTCACCAACTGGAGACCAACCTAACAAACTGATAAAGTTAAACATTGCTTCTGGTAAGTAACCTAATTCACGGTATTGTTCGATAAATTGTAGAATCGTTTCATCACGTTTACTTAGTTTTTTACCTGTTTCTGTATTAATGATTAATGTCATATGACCAAATCTTGGTGGTGTCCAACCGAAAGCTTCATAGATCATTAATTGTTTGGGTGTGTTTGCAATATGATCATCCCCACGTAAAACATGCGTAATTTTCATCAAATGATCATCCACGGCTACGGCAAAGTTATACGTCGGCATCCCGTCACGTTTTAAAATGACAAAATCGCCACCTACACTATCAGATTCAAATGTAATGTTTCCTTTTACAATGTCATCAAATGTGTATTCTTCGCCTTTTGGTACTCTAAAACGAACCACTGGTGTGATACCTTCAGCCTCTTTTGCTGCTTGTTGTTCTGGTGTTAAATGAGCACACTTTCCATTATAACGTGGAATTTGACCACGGCTACGTTGGCTTTCACGTTCTGCTTCTAATTCTTCTTCTGTACAGTAGCATTTGTAAGCCAAGTTACTTGCTAATAATTGATCAACTAATGGTTGGTAAATATCTTTTCTTTCGGATTGACGATAAGGACCATATTCACCTGGTTTATCAGGTGACTCATCCCAGTCAATATTTAGCCATGCTAAGTTATCTAACTGACTTTTTTCTCCGTCTTCAATATTACGTTTTTGATCTGTATCCTCAATACGAATAATAAAATCGCCATCATGATGACGAGCAAATAAATAATTAAATAATGCTGTTCTGGCATTTCCTATATGCAAATGACCTGTTGGACTTGGTGCATATCTGACACGTACTTTATTTCCCATGGTATTACCTTCCTTGTTCACGTATTATCGCTTCCTATGCTTTTAGTTTACCTTCATTTACTTAAATAGTAAAGGCACTTTCTTAAGACTTTTTTAACAATTAGTCAGCATTTATCGTTGTTTGAGAATGACTTGGTTTTGCAAAAATCATTCGACCAGCAGCCGTTTGTAATGCACTCGTTACAATAACATTTATTTTCTTGTTCATAAAGTGTTTACCATCTTCAACCACAACCATTGTGCCATCATCTAAATATGCTACACCTTGTTGGCGTTCTGTTCCATCTTTCATTACAACAACATCCATTGTTTCACCAGGTATGACAACTGGTTTAACAGCATTTGCCAAGGCATTAATGTTAAATACTGGGACATTTTGAAATTCACAGACTTTATTAAGATTGTAGTCATTTGTCACGACAATACCATCTAACAATTTAGCTAACTTAATCAATTTACTATCAACTTCTTGAATATCTTCAAAATCGCCTTCATACATTTCAACCGAGATATTTTCTTCTTTTTGTAAGGCGTTTAAGATATCTAACCCTCGACGTCCGCGAACGCGTTTCATACTATCCCCTGAATCCGCAATGTATTGTAATTCATATAAAACAAAATTTGGAATTAATAATGTTCCTTCAATGAACCCAGTTTTAGCTATATCATAAATACGCCCGTCAATAATAACACTGGTATCTAATACTTTGTATTTATGAAAATAATCATCAACTCGACGATCTAAGATGTCCTCTGATACCTTTTTTGATTTTGGCATAAAGAGCTTTTTAAAATCTTCCGTTTTCATTGTTCCAACTCTAAAACCTAAATATCCTGTAATTAACATAATAATTGCCGGAACAATTAAAGGGAGTGAATAAAATGGAACAGAAATAAGTGCCCCTAAGAGTAATCCAATAATTGTACTAATACTTCCGAATAACAAATCTGATAGACTTTGTTCTGTAATAAATTTTTCTATTTTTTTTAAACCTGATACTAAGTATCGCTCAGTTAAAGTCGCAATAATTGCAAAAATAATCGCACCAATAATTCCGTTAGTAATATCGTTATTTAACCAACTAAGTGTTTCTTGATTTGTGGCTTTCCATAGTAATGGGAATAATGCCACACCTAAACTAAATCCAACAATAGCCATCACAATCGCATATATTTTTTTCTGCATACTTATCTTTCCTCCTTTACTTAGGAAAATACTTTAAATAATGTTTCAGATAGTGTTTCAACACCAATTACTTCAATTCCAGTTGGCGGTGTCCACCCTTGCAGATTATTAATAGGAATAAAGACTCGTCTAAATCCTAATTTCTGTGCTTCTCCTACCCGTTGCTCGATACGATTTACTCGTCTAATTTCACCAGTTAACCCAATTTCACCAATAAAACAATCTTGAGGAGAAGTCCCTTTATCTTTGTAACTTGATGCAATACTCACTGCGATGGATAAATCAATCGCTGGTTCATCAAGTTTCACTCCCCCAACTGCTTTTAAATAAGCATCTTGGTTTTGTAATAATAATCCAGCACGTTTTTCTAACACAGCCATAATCAGTGATACACGGTTATAATCAAGACCTGTTGCTGTTCGTTTCGCATTTCCAAAAACAGATGGCGTTACAAGTGATTGAATTTCAGCTAAGATAGGTCGCGTTCCTTCCATTGAACAGACAATCGCTGATCCAGTTGCCCCATCAATTCTCTCTTCCAAGAAAGCTTCAGATGGATTTAACACTTCCACTAAACCAGCTTGTCTCATTTCAAAAATACCTATTTCATTGGTTGAACCAAAACGATTTTTTACAGCACGCAATATTCTAAATGTATGATGTCTGTCTCCTTCAAAATAAAGTACTGTATCTACCATATGTTCAAGCATCCGTGGCCCTGCAAGTGAGCCTTCTTTGGTCACGTGTCCTACAATGAAGATGGCAATATTGTTTGTTTTAGCAATTTGCATCAACTCAGCCGTATTCGCTCGAACTTGACTCACACTTCCAGCAGCACTTTCCGTTTCCGGATGAACCATTGTCTGAATCGAATCAATAATCACATAGTCTGGTGTCAATTGCTCGATAACTTGTTTAATGCGACCCATATCCGTTTCTGGATAAACATAAAAATCATTTGTTCCATCAGCCAACCGTTCTGCACGCATTTTAATCTGTTGCGAACTCTCTTCACCAGAGACGTATAATACATTTCCTTTTAACAGACTAAGTTGTTGAGATACTTGTAGTAATAGTGTTGATTTTCCAATACCAGGATCCCCACCAATTAAGACCATTGAGCCTGGAACAACCCCCCCGCCTAATACTCTATTTAATTCACCTAATTGTGTTTTTATACGCCGTTCTTTTTGTGTAGCGACTTCTTTTAACTTTTGCGGTTTACTCATTTCACCCGTCAAACTTACTCGACTATGCCTAGTGGGGGTATCTGAGGAAATTTCTTCCACTAATGTATTCCATTCACCACAATTAGGACAACGACCCAGATACTTTGGAGAGATATAACCACACGTTTGACAAACAAACTCATTTCTCTTTTTTTTTGCCACAAAATCATCCTTATCCTACAATTTTTAGTTCCTTATAAAATAAAATACTTATAAACGTATTTTAACATAAATTGTCCGATTCTAATAAAAACTGCGACTCTTTAGAAAATTATTTACCAGACGACCCAAATCCACCTGTCCTCTGCGTTTGTACTAAATCATTGTCTGCTTTTAAGAATGGTAAAAAAATGCCTTGAGCGATACGATCTCCTTTTTTAATCTGCTTGTCAGTTAAGCCAAAGTTTAGTAGCTGAATCATGATATGCCCTTCATTATCTGGATTATCATAATAGTCACTGTCTATAACTCCCACACCATTTGTCAAAACTAAAAAATTTTTTAACGGGTTGCTTGAGCGATTGGCAATCTGTAAAAACTCATCATCCCCCATATAAGATTTCACACCTGTTGGAACAAGTGTTGATTTTAACTCTTTTTGCATATCAGCATCAACCAATATATCTTCTTTTGATAATATAGCCTTTAATACTTTCGCAATTCCTTGTTTCCAAATACTTGGAATCACAATATCAACAGCTGATTCAAAATCATATCCTGCTGCATTTTTTGTTGCTCTTTTTGGTAGATTGATATTCTCAAATGTTGATACTTTTTCAAATCCTCTTACTTTATTCATGTGTTACCTTCCTTTATCTTTTGATTTCTTTAATCCTAACCGAAAAATAGACAAATAAAAAGAGTAAAAATAAATCTTACTCTTTCTTTTATAAATTATGTAATTCATCATCATCTTCATCAAATTCTTCAACTGGCACTTGTTTTAATGTTACTTTGTTTCGCTTAGGTTGAATAACAAGTGGAACATATTCTGTAATCACATCACTATATTCCAACCCATACCATTTAGCAGGGTCAACTGCTCGTCGTTTGATTCCTAATTTTGCTTGCATCACTAAAGTATCTAACCAATTCAACTCTGTTACACGGGATAATTCTTCACGTATTAAAACAAATGAAAAATCTCCTGTATCTCTTCCTGGTGTAATAGAATATTTTTGTGGTTGTTTCGGTAGTTTTCCTTCGTTCATTAAATCATGTACAATTTGTCTTAGATAGACGTTAACTTCCTGTGGCATTTTAAATCCTAAACGAAGTTGGACATTGACAATATAATCAGTATCCATCATATCCACATAATATTCTTTGGTATACGGTTCATCTGTCACAAAGACATTAACGAACCAATAAACTTTCGCACGTTTTGGGCTTTTGTCTAATATTGAATACATAATTTCTCTACTAATCAGGTGCCCCTTTATTTTAGAAGTTAAAAAGACTAAATTTGTTTGTAACTGTGGCCAATCCGTGTCATCTCTTAACTCACCTAATTGTCCTTTATAATCATATAAAGAGATACGTTTTGATGTTGCCTCTGTAATCATATTACCTCGATGCCAAATTAACATGATCAAGAAAATAACTAACGCCATACCTAAAGCAACGTAACCTCCGTGCATAAACTTAGATGCACTAGAAACAAAAAAGATACTCTCAATCGTTCCAAAAAAGATAAAAATCAGGTACGCTAAAGATTTTGGTGTTCCCTCTTGTAATAAATATACAAGCAACAAAATAGTTGTCATTAACATCGTAATCGTAATAGCTAAGCCATAAGCTGCTTCCATTCGAGCAGATGTTCGGAAACCAAAAACAATGGCTAAACAACCCACCATTAACATATTATTAATAGCTGGAATATATAATTGTCCTTTTTGATCAGTCGGATAAATAATTTTCATTCTTGGTAATAGACGTAACTTAATTGCCTCAGAAGCTAATGTATAAGAGCCAGAAATCAATGATTGTGACGCAATAATAGCAGCTACTGTTGCAAAGATAACACCAATAATAGTTAATGATTGTGGCATCATTCTAAAAAACGGATTCAACATACCGATATCTTGATATTCCGGTAAATCTTTCACACGAATAATCCAAGCAGCTTGACCAAAGTAATTTAATACCAAACATACTTTAATATACGGCCAACTAACACGAATATTGTTTCTACCGGCATGACCTAAATCAGAATATAAAGCTTCGGCCCCTGTTGTCGCTAGAAATACACTACCTAAAATTAAAATACCTAATTTATTTTCTTCAGAGAATAGTAGATGAACAGCATAATAAGGATTTAATGCACGAATCACAGATAAATTCCCCATAAAATTAGATAAACCAATCAAACCAATGAATGTAAACCAGCCAAACATAATTGGACCAAAAGCTGTCCCCACTTTTTTAGTACCTAAACGTTGAACCATAAAAAGGGAAAAGATAATAATAACTGTTATAATCACAATGATTTGCTGGCTATCACCAAACACATTATGGAAAGAGGGAATTCCTCGAAGGCCTTCAACAGCTGTTGTAACCGTTACAGCAGGAGTTAATATACCATCTGCCAGTAAAGTGGCTCCTCCTAGCATAGCCGGATATAATAAATATCGACTATTTTTTCTAACTAATGTGAAAAGTGAAAAAATACCACCTTCACCGTGGTTATCTGCATTCAATGCAATCATGACATATTTTATTGTGGTTAATAAAGTTAACGTCCAAAAAACTAGTGATACCGCACCTAAAATAAAGGTTTCTGAAACATGCTCTAACCCACCATTACCATCAACAATGGCTTTCATGACATATAATGGACTAGTACCAATATCGCCATAAACAACTCCCATTGCAACAAGCGTTCCACCTAGCGTAAATCGATCAATTGCTTGTGGATTACATTTTTGACTCACCTTTTTCACTCCTTTTCTCTTTAAAAAGTTAGTATTCATGACAATCATATACTCATTTTTTTTAAAGTCAACACTAATTTTCAAAAATCATTTTCTATTAGTGGAAACACAATTAAAAATGCGTTATTATAGCAAGCATAGGCACTTAAAAAATAGCCATTAAACAAAAAAGAGGGATTATTTTGAGCAGAAAAACATTATTAAAAAAAAGTAAGCGACTTGTTATAAAAGTTGGAACAAGCTCTCTTGTTCTACCCAATTCCGAAATAAATTTACGTGCTATTGATCAATTAGCTTTTACCTTATCTTCTTTAAGACAACTTGGATATGAGGTTATCTTGGTTTCTTCAGGTGCAATTGGTGTTGGAATGAACTTATTAGGATTAGAAAAACGACCTGAGACTATCGCTAAACAACAGGCTGTTGCAGCGATTGGTCAATCTGAATTAATCAAGATATACACTCAACGATTTACTTCTTATCACCAACAATCAGCCCAAGTCTTACTCACTCGTGATGTCATCGATTTTCCAACAAGTAGACAAAATGTTATTAATACATTTGAGGAGTTATTAACTATGGGGGTTATCCCAATCGTAAACGAAAATGACAGTGTCTCCGTAGATGAACTTGATCACTTAACAAAATTCGGTGATAATGATCAACTATCTGCTATTGTTTGTAAATTAGCTCAAGCAGACTTACTCCTAATGCTTTCAGACATTGATGGTTTTTATAGTGATAATCCTCATACTAATCCAGATGCTATACTGTACTCTCATATCACAGAAATTACAGAAATGATGGAAGACGCGGCTAGAGGTAAAGGGAGCGTTTTTGGAACTGGTGGTATGACAAGCAAATTAAAAGCAGCAAAGCGTGTGTTAGATAATCAATCACAAATGATTTTAGCTAGCGGTAAAGATCCTGCTATTTTATTCGACATTTTAGAGGGAAAAGAAGTAGGTACACTATTTTCAAATTAACTAGAACTTATAAAGGAGGGGTTTTAAATGACACTATTAGAAACATTGGGTAAACAAGCAACTAAATCGGCCTTTTTCTTGAATAATGCCACAACAAAAGAAAAAAATAATGCACTAAAATCTATCATCGAAATGCTAGATAGAGATATGGAAATTATCTTGGCAGCAAATGAAAAAGATATTGAATTAGCTAATAAAAATGGGATTCCTGAAACCATGATTGACAGGCTACTTCTCACAAAAGAACGAATTAATACGATGCAACACGACATTCAGACAACTATTGATTTAGACGACCCAATAGGAAAAGTTGATCATATGTGGCGAAACGAAGATAATTTATTAATTGGAAAACAACGAGTTCCATTGGGCGTTATCGGTATGATTTATGAATCAAGACCGAACGTTACAACAGATGCATCAGCTCTTGCTTTAAAATCAGGTAATGCCATCATCTTACGCGGAGGAAAAGAGGCTTTTTACTCTAATCAAGCACTTGTTCAATCGATTCAACAGGCTTTAGAGTTAGTTGATTTTCCAAAAGATTGTGTTCAATTCATTGATGATACTTCAAGAGAAACAGCAACAAAATTCATGCAATTATCAGATTATCTAGATGTTCTAATCCCTCGTGGTGGTGCGAACTTAATTCAATCTGTGGTTAAAAATGCCACTGTCCCTGTTATTGAAACTGGAACTGGAAACTGTCATGTATATGTTGATAAACACGCCAATTTAACTATGGCAAAAGATATTGTAATTAACGGTAAGTGTCAACGTCCTTCAGTATGCAATGCGACAGAATCACTTTTAGTGAACGCGACTATTGCTAAGAAATTTTTTGAACTGGTGTCCCCTGAATTTGAAGCCAATCATGTTAAATTAAGAGTAGACCAAGCATCTTTGGTTTACCTACCTTCTGCTACACTTGCAACAGAGGAAGATTTTGCCACAGAATTTAATGACCTAATCTTATCAGTAAAAATCGTCAATAATCTAGATGACGCTATCCAGCATATTAACCATTACGGAACGAAACATTCCGAAGTGATTGTAACAGACAGCTATCAGCACTCTCAAAAATTTATTCAACAAATTGACGCAGCCGCTGTTTACGTCAACGCATCTTCTCGCTTTACTGATGGTAGCGTATTTGGATTTGGTGGAGAAATTGGCATTAGCACACAAAAATTACACGCTAGAGGTCCAATGGGCTTAAATGAATTAACTACCACAAAATATATCATCTTTGGGGAAGGTCAAACTAGACGTTAAAATCTTATCTAGGAGGATAAAAAACGACTATGTTATCAAACATGAAAAAAACATTTAAAACAAGTGGTAAATTCGGACTTCTTGCTTTTATCGTCCCAGTTTTGGTTATGATAGGCGTTTATTTAAGTTTAGGTATTTATCCTGGCAGTACTAGAAGTGTCTTGGCTAGCGATGCTTTTTCACAATTTTCTAATTTTCATGCTAGTTTTAACAACGTTTTACATGGTAAACAAAGTATCTTTTATACTTGGAATGCTTCTTTAGGACTCAATTACTGGTCTCTTATTTCTTACTATTTGGGCGGTATCTTTACACCGATTGTTTTCTTTTTTAATAATCAAAATATTCCAGATGCTCTTTATTTATTAACTTTATTAAAAATAGGAACAGCTGGATTATCCTTTTGGTACTACTCAAAAGAAACTTATAAATTACCAAATCTATCACATGTTACATTAGCTATTTGTTATTCGCTCATGTCTTTTGCAACCGCACACTCTGAGTTGATTATGTGGTTAGATATTTTTATGTACATCCCTCTAATTTTTTTAGGTATCAACCGAATACTAGATAAGGGAAAATCTGCTTTACTGTTTGTTTCTTACTTTCTTTTATTTGTATCTAATTTTTACTTTGGTTTTATGGTAGGATTATTTTCGTTCCTTTATTTCGTTGCTCGTGTTGCCATAAACGCATCTTTTTATAAAAAGCGAATCATCCCTTATCTGACAACCTCTATCTTAGCTGGGATAGCTTCGATGGTGATGATTTTGCCAGCCGTATTTGATTTAAGATCTAATGGTGAGACACTATCTGCTATAGGTCATCTTAAAACAGAAGCAACGGCTTTTTGGGATATTGTGATTAAAAATATGATTGGGGTTTTTGATACCACAAAATATGGCTCAATTCCTTTTATTTATGTCGGGCTATTGCCATTAATTTTTTGTCTCTTTTATTTTTGTAGCGAAAAAAATAAAACAAAAAATAAAATAGCTTATGCAGGTTTATTTATTATTCTAATTTTAAGTTTTTATATTGAACCTCTTAATTTATTTTGGCATGGTATGCATGCTCCTAACATGTTTTTATTTAGATACAGTTTTTTATTTTCATCCCTTGTCGTCATACTTGCTGGCTATGGTTGGGAAAAATTTTCTAAATCAGATATGCCCTTAATGATTGTCATCGTCCTTTCTTTAGCAGTGTTATTTTCTATCGCTTTCTTTGCATCAAGTAAAGATAGTTACACTTATGTAACTCTAGGACAATATATCCTAACTATTCTATTTTTAGGATTATATTTAGCAAGCATGTATTTTTATTATGGAAATCAGTTACCTAAACACACATTCGTCTTTTTGCTTCTTTTAATAGTAGCTGGTGAAGCTTATATTAATACATCTTTTATGTTAAATGGCATTTTAAACGATTGGAATTACGCTTCTCGTAGCTTGTATTCAGAACCTTACCCAGATTATAAAGCACTAGTTGACAAAGCTAATAACTCTAATAAAAAATCATTTAGTCGTTTAGAATCTCTTTCACCCATCTCAAGCAATGATGGCTTTAATTATGGATATAGTGGTATTAGCATGTTTTCTTCTATTAGAAATAGACATTCTTCTGCCTTACTAAATGAACTAGGATTTCGTTCTCGAGGAACTAGTTTAAACATACGATATCAAAATAATACACTGTTAATGGATAGTCTAATGGGAATTAAATATAATATCAGCAATCAGGATGTCTTAAAATATGGATTCAATCCAACAAATAGCCAAGGAAAATATACCCTGTATACAAATGATAATGCTCTACCTTTAGGGATACTAACAAATGATGATTTGTATAAATTAAAACTGCCAGCAAGAGATAATTTAGGTGCTCAAACAACATTGATTAACCAGTTAGCAGATTTAAATGATGTCTACTACACTTTTACTAATCCAACAGTTGTCAGTACACAAAATGCTCAAATAACCAATTTACCAAATAATCGTGTGGCGATTAAAGAACAAAAATCAAATGAAGCAAAAGTAGTCACATATCAAGTCAGTGTACCAGCTGGTAAACAAGCTTACTTTAGCCTTTTTCCAAATAATTTTGGCGATTTAAAAAGTTCTAATGCTAAAATTACTACGCAAAACGTTAGCTATGAAACACAAATTGGTATCACAGGTCAATATTACAATTTAGGGTATTTCAAAGAAGATGCCATTGTCGAATTCTCAGTTTCTTTTTATGGTACAGATACCATTGAATTAATCAATCCACCTGTTGTCTTACTAGATATTCCTAAATTTGATGCTGCTATTAAATCTATGGAAACAAAAGGAGTGGATTTCAAAGTCAACGGTAGAAAAGCCACAGCTCATGTAGAAACGCCTGAAGAACAAGTTGTATTTACAACTATCCCTTATGATAAAGGTTGGACAGTAAAAATAGACAACAAGAAAGTAGCCATAAAAGATTTTCAAGACGGTTTTCTGACATTTACTGTACCAAAAGGTAACCATGAAATTGAGCTAAGTTTCCTACCTCCAGGCTTTATAATTGGTGTCATATGTTTTATTAGTGCTACAGGAGCATTTATTTTATACTATCGTTTAATGAAAACAAAAAAAAGAAAAAAGACTTTAATTAAATAGGGTAACAAAACATCCTGTCCATTAGTTTGGAGAGGATGTTTTGTTATCTTTTTCTTTTTCTCTAGCAACGATTTGATTAATCTCTTCTAACATACTTTTCTCGTAATCTTCATCGTGAACTTTTCCTGTCATAAAGACAAATAACAAATTTTGAATATCCGTTCCATCCGTTTTCTTATTGTTAATTAACCACTTTTTATCGTCATCTTTTTTAAAGTAAATGTTAATGCTTATAGGTTCTATAATACTCATTGATTGCTCTAATGATTCGTAATAAGCAGTCGTCACTAGATGTTTCGCATTAACTGAACCTATATCAATGTTATCTTGATTATCTAATAATTTAGCCATCATCATTGCAACAAGTCGAGCATAATCAAATCCTTTAATATGATACGTCACTTTAAGCTCACCTTTTGATTGTTCATCAAGAGTATATGTGTAACTTGTTGTTTCCCTCACCTTATCAATTAATGATCTCGATATATCTTCTCTTTCACTTTGAGACAATTTTCCTGATATTGGTTCAAAAACTGTTGCAAAATTTTTTTCTAAATCTTCTTCAACTTCTTTTGATCGTTCATTAAATCGTTTGCTATCAGAAAATTTTTCTTTATATTCGTCCAAATCGGTATTGTATAAAAGTCGATTAGCAAATAAAGTAGCTATTTCGTCTATATTATCCTTATTAGAAGAACAACTGGAAAGAAAGAATAGCAATAGTGTACTTAATAATAAAAACCAGCATCTTTTGTCTTTCAACATGATTTTTCACTCCTATTACTTACATTCTTTTATGGTTAGTTTACCATATATCTTCCAAAAAAGAATTTTTTATTTAATTCGTATCTTTTTAAAGGAGGTGCTTATATGATATTTTTTTTAATTTTTTTATTCAATATAATGTCGTATATCTTTTTAACATACGTATCATTTTTACCAACTGACAAAAAGATAAACCTTTTTAATAAACATCATCGCTACTTATTTTTTATTGGAAGTTCGATTATTTATCTACTATTGTTAACAACAAAATTATCTATGGTAATGATTCTACTTATCATTATGGGAGTTTATTTATCTATTATTGATTTTTACTACTATGTTGTTGATCCATATCTATCTGTCTTGTTTATAATAGGTCTACTCACTCTTTATCCATCAATAAATAAGTTATTACCTTTATATGTCTTATTGTTCTTTTTATTACTTAGTTATTTGATGCCAAAAAAGTTAGGATTTGGTGATATCAAATTACTTGTCTACTGGTCAGTCTTTCTATCTCCAATACAACTTCTATGGTTAATATTTATTGCTTCATTTATAGGAATACTCTATATTATGTTATATCAATTATTAACAAGCCATCCCCTTACAAAAATAGCCTTTGTCCCATTTTTAACCATCGCTTTAACTATTGTACTATTAATAATTTAATACGTTTTACGCCATTTGTTTGTTCTATTTTCAGCAAAATCAATCATTTGAAATAAGATAAATGCCACCAAACTTAGCGCTAAAATTCCACTATACATGTCTAAATAATCTAACCTTCCCCATGCATCCATAATGAAAAAACCTAATCCGTAACTTGTCCCATATACTTCTGTAAAAAATAAAATAGCAATCGCTGTTCCTAACGCTATCCTTACGGCATTTAAAATGGCAGAATATGCTGCAGGTAACGTAATTTTACAAAACTGTTGAAATTGACTCGCACCTAGTACATACAAATGATGATAGTAACTTTTTGGAATCGACTTAACACCATCTCTCACAGATAAAATAACTTGAAACACAATAATCAACACTAATAAGATAATTTTAGAGGCATTTCCTAATCCAAATAACAACATAATAATTGGCAACAAGGCAATCTTAGGAATGGGATAAGTCAAATAAACAATTGGATCCAACAATTGATTTATTTTGGGAAAACGTCCCATCAAAAGCCCTATAATTAATCCTATCAAAACAGCAATCAGCATAGCCCAAAACAGACGAACCAAACTATTATATGTATGTAGCCATAATACTTGTGGCTCGATAACCATTAAGTGTCGATACACCGCAAACGGTGTGGGTAACATGTTTTTATTTAATATCACACTTGCTAACCACCATAAAATAGTTAAAAAAATAAATGCTAGAATCGCATGTGTCACTTTTGATACACTTTTTCTCATGCTTTTTCCATTGCTCCTCTCACTTGTTTAATGGTGTCATAAAATAGTGGTGATAACCTTTTTTCTTTCAACGGGATCGAAAAGCTACTATTCTCTATAACAGCTGATACTCTTCCTGGTTTACCAGATAATAAGACTATCTTACTTGCCATAAATACAGCCTCTTCTACATCGTGAGTAATTAAAATAGCCGGGGCTTTTTCTTTATCCCACTGGGTTAAAAATAAACTTTGCATGTGTTCTCGTGTTAGTGCATCTAAAGCAGAAAAAGGCTCATCTAATAAAAAAATGTCTGGTGTCACAAGCATCGCTCTAGCAATAGCAACGCGTTGTTGTTGTCCACCACTCAGTTGGTTAGGGTAACGTAATAGTAATTCCCCCAGTCCTAATTCGCTTACCAAATGATCTAACTGATTAGATATTGTTTTTCCAGATAATTTTCGAACAGATACTCCAAGTAATATATTCTCTTTTACTGTTTCCCAAGGTAATAATCCATAATTTTGTGGTATCCAGGCTATTTTATGATGTTTTGGATTAATATCTGCCCTATCCAATGTAATCGTTCCTTGATACTGTTGGTGCAACGTTGTAATGGCATTAAGTAACGTCGATTTTCCCGTCCCACTTGGACCAATTAACGCGACAACTTCTCCCTTAGAAACAGTAAAAGAGATGTCATCTAAAATCAACGGTGCTCCTCCATAAGACGCACTGACGTTTTCAATGGTTAACATCTCTTTCACCTCTATACTTATTTAACGAGTAAATCACTCATAACATCTGTTTGATTGTATTCTTTTTTATAAATACCTTCTTTTTTTGACCAGTTAAATGCCTTTTCTACTTGTTTACCATCTATTTGTTCGGCATGAACATATTTAGGTAATGTCACATCTTTTTTAATGTCATCCGTAAAACCAATTTTTTCTTTTAACACATCATAATAATCATCCAAATCATGATTATTAACATAATCAACACCTTTATTATAGGCACGGTAAAAAGCTTCAATGGCTTCTTCATTATTGGTTAGTGATTCATTTGTAAAACCAAAAACAGTTGACTGAATACCTAACTCATTACTATTCGTTAATTCTTTTAATCCTTGCGACAACCCAATCGTTCTAAAAGGTTCAGGTACCACTGTAGCATCTATTTTATGATTTAGTGTTAACTCAACTCTGACTGGAATTTGCGGTACTTCTTCAAACCCGACTTCATTAACAGATAAGTCATGCGTTTTTAATGCTTCATCTAAAAAATAATAAGGTGCTTGATTTTTAGCGTAACCCACTTTTTTTCCTTTTAAATCATTTATTGTGTTAATACTATCATTTCCAGTTAAAACAGAAAAAGTCCCGATTGATTGACTAACCACTTTGACATCCATATCACCTTGTCTATATGTGCTCAGCGCAATCAAATCTGTATTAGCTCCATCTAGATGACCACTTGTTAAAGCCGCATCACGGTCTTTTGGTGACTTAAAACTACTTAATGCTAAATTAAGACCTTCATCTTTGAAGTATCCTTCTTTTTCAGCAATGTAAACTGGTAAACTATCAACTGCGGGCATAGCGCCAAAACTCAAAGTCAATAATTCTTTTTTAGCTGATTCATCTGTTTGTTTTTGATTTGTGTTCTCTTTTGTGCCACAACTTGCCAATAGACCAATTGCCATAACTGATATTAAACTAATCCAACCTAACTTCTTCTTCAATGAAAAAAACTCCCTTATACTATTTATCTACTAGTATAAAATATCACAAAACATCATAATACACCATAGTATGACTAGTTTCCTTCAACATCTGCCCAATACACGCTCGCTTGTTTTTCCCAATAAGTTTTATCTTCGTCTGTAATGGGACGGAGCACTCTACAAGGATTTCCTGCTGCTACAGTGTTAGGTGGAATATTCTTTGTCACTACTGCACCCGATCCTATGACACAATTATCTCCAATCGTCACACCAGGATTAACAATAACCCCGCCACCTAACCAGACATTATTTCCAATCGTGATAGGTGATCCTAATTCTAAGCCAGATACTCTTACTTGTGCATCAATTGGGTGTGATGCTGTCAATAAACTAACTCGCGGTCCAAACATCGTATTATCCCCAATAGTAATAGGGCAAACATCTAACATAATGCAATCAAAATTAGCGTAAAACCTTTCTCCAACTGAAATATGTTTTCCATAATCACATTTAAAATTAGGTTCTATATAGACTTTTTCTCCTGTTTTTCCTAACCATTCTTTCAGTAAAGCGGCTCTTTTTTCTGCTTCGAATTCACTTGTTTGGTTGTATTCACGCATTAAACGACGACTTCTCATAAATAACTCTCTTAACTCTGTCTCGCCACCACCAGGATAGTACAGTTCTCCATTAATCATACGCTCTCGTTGTGTTTTCATATAAACCTCCGTAATTTTATTTAATAAATTTATTTAAACAAATTATAAAAGATAATTCAATTAACGAATAATTAATAGCGGTTTTTCAGATTATTTTCAAAACTATTCTTCATAATTTCATCACATTTTCATTATATAATGTTAGTGTACTAACGAAGTAACCCTAGCAAACTTTTATTTACTTATTTAATAATAAGTAAACAACTCCTTTTAACCACTATGTATATGTTAAAAAAGAAGCTAAACAGTATGATTCTGTTTAGCTTCTTTTTCTATATGTTGATAGAAATCTTTCAAGTCGTTTACAACCATCTACTAATTCTTCCATTGTGCATGCAAAAGACAAACGAATATGCCCTTCTCCATAAATAGAAAATGTTTTCCCAGGTACTACAGCTAAATGTTCTACTTCTAATAATTCTGTTGCAAATTCAAAAGAATCATTATTGTACTCAGAAATATCAGGGAAAATGTAGAATGCTCCCTTAGGTGATTCAACTGATAATCCCATCTCTTTTAAACGTTTATAAACAAAATCACGACGCTCTTTATAAGCTTCATTCATTTTCGATAAGATTACTGGCCCTGTTGCATCTGTAAAAGCTGCAGTTGCTCCATACTGTGATGGAGTAGCTACACACACAGAGTTGTATAAATGGACTTTTGTCACATGTTCTGTTGCAAGAGGTGGGGCTAGAATATATCCAATTCTTCCTCCAGTAATAGCGTGGGATTTTGATAATCCATTGATAACAAATAATTGATTTCTAACTTCTGAAAACTCCATAAAAGAATGAAACTCTCCATCATACACATTATCAGAATAAATTTCATCAGTTAAAATGAATATATCTGTCTCCTTCAATACATCAACTAATTCCTTCATTTGTTCCAATGATGGAATCATCCCTGTTGGATTTGTTGGGTAATTAAAGATAATGGCTTTTGTTTTCGGTGTGATAGCATCAACTAATGCTTCTTTTGTCAAAACAAAATTTGTTTTTGTTGTATCAACCAAAACTGTTTTTGCACCTTGAAGTTTAGTAATTGGCTCATATGCTAAATACGTTGGGCAAGGAATAATTACTTCATCCCCGTCTTCAAGAATTGTTCGTAACACACTATCGATCGCTTCAGATCCACCGTTAGTCACAATAATCTCTGTCTCAGCGTCATATGTCACATTAAATCGTTTCCTATTATATTGCGAGATAGCTTCCCTTAATTCAATTAAACCTCTATTGTGTGTGTAACGTAATTTATTTTGATTAATGGCTTCAATCATAGCTTCTCTAATGTATTCAGGTGTTTCAAAACCTGATTGTCCCAATGTTAAATCAACACCATCATCGTATTGTTTAACTTGATTAGAAAACTTTCTCGTCCCTGGTACCTCTAAATTGGTTGCTCGTGTATTAAATCTTGTTTCTTCCATTATTTTCTCTTCTTTCATTTATCTTACATCTTGTGCGATAAGGTGTTCTAGTGTCTGACGTCGCACCACTAAACGAACTTTTTCTGGTGTCACAAATACCACGGCGGGTTTTAACATCTGATTATAATTCGAACTCATGCTGTAATGATAGGCACCAGTTGATAATACCACAAGTAAGTCCCCACGGTGAACACTTGACGGTAATTTTATGTCACGTCTTATGATATCACCTGACTCACACAGTTTTCCAGTCACTGTCATCAATTTATCATATTCTTCCGCTCGGTTTGCTAGCAGTAGATCGTAGGTTGCTCCATAAAGTGCCGTTCTGATATGATCACTCATCCCACCATCTATCGATACATAATAATTCGTTTCAGGGATATCTTTCACCGTTCCTACTTCATAAAGTGTAACACCTGCTTCACCAACAATAGATCGCCCAGGTTCCAATGAAATAGCTGGAATGGGATAATCATATTCGTTACAAGTTGATTTTAACGTATTCGTAATTGTTTTGATACCATCTTCTATCGGATAGCTGATATCATCATCCGTATACTTAATACTGAACCCTCCGCCTATATTTAATACACTAATTTTTATTTGATTTTTTGAGAGCCATTTTATAACTTGTTTAATTGTTTCAACTGTCCCAGTGGATTCAAAAATTTGAGAACCTATATGAAAATGAACACCCATAAGTTCAATATTTTCAGCATCCTCAATTTTTCTTACACCGTCAAGTGCTAAACCTTTTTTAATACTTAACCCAAATTTACTATCTTCTTGTCCTGTTTGAATAAATTCATGCGTATGAGCTTCAACACCTGGATTGATTCTAAGCAATGCTTTAACTTTTTTAGTTGTTAGCTCGTTTAGTCGTTCAATTTCTGATAAACTATCTATCACAAAATACTCTACTCACTAAATAACTGGCTATATTTTTAATTTTTGAAAAATCTCCGACCGATGTTCCACCACGTTTAATGACACTTCGTTTTGTCATTTTGTTTTCCTCCTAATCGGCATCGAAAAATAAAAAAGACAAGTTCACCGACATGAAGTGGTCAGGTTAAAACATTTGTTGGAATGGAATTTCCATTTAGCGAAAAAACAGCTTATATTAAAGGAACTTTTGAAGCTAAACTTGGTTTTGATGGCAGTCATGTAACCATTAATAAGGCAAGTAATTCTTCAAATACTTATAATATTTCTATTCCATAATTTATTGTTGTTGGTATTAGCAATCCAAAGTTTGAGGTGGTTAAATAGCAAAGGCGAGTTTTTGAGTTTTATTACTGAAGACATCGACACTAATGAGTTAGCAAACAACGCGATGAGTGATAAAACATTAATTAAATATATTGATACAAATCGCGATTGGTTACAAGAACAAGCAACTGATTATTATCAAAAAATACTAACTAGTATCGACCCCGAAGCATCCCTGTCTATGACCTTTTCTAATAAAAAATAAAAGAGCGCCACCTTTATTTGGGTGACACTCTTTTATATTGCTATAATTTTCTTTTAATCAATACACTTACTAAGAACAATGAAGCAACTAAACTTAATTGTAGCCCAACACTAGATTTTTTTTCACCTGTTTTAGGTAAACTAGCTAATTGTTTATCACTAGAATTAGGTATTTTAGCTACTGTTTCTGTTTTTTTATCATTTTCTGTTGTACTCGTTTCTGTTATATTCGTTTCTGTTGTACTTGTGGCTTTTGTTGATATTTTATCTACTGCTTTTTCAATCTCAGCCCATATATCATCTAATGCATCAATCGTTTTACAACTATCAACTTTTGCAACAAATTCATCCGCTTGTTTCTGTGTTAATCGACCAGCTTGAACTAATAGCTCTATTTGATGTTTTGTATTATATACTTTTTCATCAAATGATGATTGATACAAATCTTTATTTTGTTTTACTAAATCATTTGCATCTGAATAAACAAGTGTAGCCTCTTCTACTGTGTTAACTTTCTCTAAACGTGAAATCAATCCTTCATATTGAAATTGAGAGAGCTTCCCCTCATTTACCATGTCATTCATTAATAAAAAAATATCCGATTTCGTAATCGCTAATGCATCCGGAATGGATTCATCTGTTGTTGTTTCTGTCGTATCATTTACTTCGGAACTTATTACTTTACTCGATGAATTATCTGTACTTGATGTAGAGGTTGATTCAGATGCATAACCCATTTGTCCTACCAACAAACTAGCCATAATCACTGTACCTAATACTAACTTTTTCATATGATCCCCTCCTATAAAACAAGATGTTACAACACCATTACTCTTTGTAATATAATTGTAACATTTATTCATTATACAGACAATAATAAACATTCTTTTGAAAAATAGTTAATCAATTAAAATATCTTGTGCAGGTATTGCCCAATGATTTGTTGGCCCATGACCATGACCAACAAAAATTTCTTGTTCAATCGCTCCTTGAATGAAACTTTTGGCAATATGTATAGCTTCTTTAACCGACTTGCCCTTTGCTATTTCTGCTGCAATACACGATGAGAACGTATCACCTGTCCCATGTGTTTTGATTGTTTCAACGCGTTTTGAACTCATCCAAAATGTCTCGCCATTTTCAAGTAAGACAAAATCTTTCGCCAAAATATCGGATGAATGACCTCCTTTTATCACCACATTTTTGACACCCATTTCTTGTAAAACGTGTGCTGCTTGAATCATATCTTCGCTTGTTTTTATCTCTTGCTGAATTAATTTTTCTGCTTCTGGAATATTTGGGGTTAACACCGTTGCTAGTGGAAGTAATTCTTCTTTAATGCAATCTACCGCTTCTTTTTGTAATAGCGAATGCCCTCCTTTAGCAATCATCACAGGATCTACAATCAGTGGGCCAAAATCCACTTCTTTTAGTTTTTGAACAACGATTTGAACATGTTCTTTATCGGCAAGCATCCCTGTTTTACATGCTCGAATATGAAAATCAGCTGATAGAGAATCAAATTGTTCTGCAACAAAGTCACATGGTATCGGTAAGCTACTTTGTACACCTAATGTGTTTTGTGCAGTCAAGGCAACAACAATACTCATACCAAAAACATCTCTTGCTTGAAACGTTTTTAAGTCGGCTTGAATGCCTGCGCCACCACCTGAATCACTTCCGGCAATGGTTACTACTTGTGGGGTTTGGTTAACGGGCATAATGATTTTTCTCCTTTATATCGACAATTTGTTGCTTTAATGCTTGCGTTTTTTTCGCTATATCATCAGCTTGCATAATCTCACTCACAATCGCAACACCTGAAATATCTGTGTCACGTAATGCCGCCATATTTTCTTCTTTAATCCCGCCAATCGCGACAACTGGTAATTGTGCTGCGTGAATGATATCTTGCAAAACTGATATACCCGTTGTTGGAGCATTTTCTTTCGTCGTTGTTGGAAACATGGCCCCGACACCTAAATGGTCTGCTCCTTGTTCTTTGGCCTCAAGTGCTCGCTCAACGGTTTTAGCTGAGACACCTAACCATTTATCAGGTCCAATCAAACGACGTGTCATGTCCACCGGCAACTCATCATCCCCAATGTGCACGCCTGCTGCATCAACTGCCAAACACACATCGACTTGGTCATTGATAATAAGAGGTATGCCATATTTATCCGTGATACCTTTAATTGCTAATGCTTTTTGATAAAATTCTCGTGTGCTAGCTTTTTTTTCTCTTAATTGGACAAGTGTCACACCATTTTTACATGCTTCCTCTACTCTTGTAAAAAAGACGTCATCAGATAACCCATCTGAATTTGTCACTAAATACAACGTTAATGCCTCATCAATCATAACCAATCTCCTTTTATCCCGTTTTGCCATGACTCATTTTGTTTTAATAATGATAATTGATTCAGTGTTT